>NZ_VJOT01000065.1 GCF_011087585.1 Neochlamydia sp. AcF84 | reverse complement strand
AACTGCGGCTTCCATCCCGATGTTTTTTTTCACAACAATGCTTACAATGAATAGTTTCTGAAGAAAAAACACCTGTTCCGTCTAAAGAGAGTAAATAGTAGCTATTAAGAAAAAGGAAGTTTTCCAACACTTTCCCGCGTTGTAAATGGGCAAAAAGCTTACAAAAAGTGCCTCTTAATAAAGAAGGAGAAATTACATCTAATCGCTCCCTTAAATAAGTGTCTGATGGTACCTTTTCAATCTTGTAAAGAGTCGAAAGGTTATGTTTAATGATAGGTTCTTCTTTTCTTTGATCAAACTTCAATAAAGAGGGAAACTTTAAACCAAACAAAGCAAGACCACTCATCAGACAATCAACAAGAGGAACTTTAGCTTTCTTTGAAGAAACACTGGGTTCATTGATCCTTGTAAAAGCTTTACGTGTGATGGCCAGTAAACCTGCAGCACAAAGGTATTTTTTCTCTTTCGCCCACATTCCCCTAACTAACCTCACCTAATGGTTTACAAAAAAAAATTTCTTTTTTAGTTTATCACAGAGGGAATTTTTTTCAGCGGGAATCGCTGATTTTTATCCTTTCTTTTTCTTGTTTATCTTCTAAGATTTTCATCCCTTTTCCTTTCCAAAAAATTCAACTTTATTAGAATTTGAACGCAGGCACATAATAACTCCTATCAAGCTAACGATGCCGCTAAATAAAACGATCCCAGCTGTCGCCCATTCTAGAAGCTTAATAATCTACAAAAAAAAGTTGCTAAAAAATTATTTGTTTTATGCAAGGCTACCAGCACTCATGGCCGGTGAAGTGACCTTTTAGATAAAGGCAGAGATAGACTTTCCAACTAAAAACTACAGGTTTAGCCTTTAAAAAAGCTATTTTAGATTTTCTAGCAATCTAACATTTTGATGCCACTTTGCTGTATTTCATTCGCTAAGGTTAGCTACTAAGCACAAGTTAGATGCCATGCTTAAAGCTGCCCAGGCTTTTTCTATTGCATGGAATTATATAGATCTCCAGAAAAAATTCGATCGGCTTTAAAAGTTGGCAGTAAAACTTTTGTCGCTTCATTTCGGCTACCTTTGCATTTAAGTCTATGGCCATTCTTTTTGAATATAATGTCGCTTAAGATAACTCCTCTACTGCCAAGTAAGCTAACTGATTTGTTTTGCTTACGCTTCCGGTTTGTTTTTAAAGAGCTTGTTTGGACTGCCACATGCAGGGATGGCAAATAGGCAAGTTCAGCCCTATTACTCGAAGCTCTACTTTAACTTTAAAGATCGTTAAATCTTCAATCACCTAAAATTAAGCGATGAATCTTCTGCTTAGCTAGCGATTATAAAATGAGGCGACCTTTTAAGGCCTTTAAAAGCCTAAGCAATTACTTATTCTGGTTATACCCGCATTCTTTCATTAGTGGCTCCCTAGCGCCCATTCATGTCATTTTTAAGCTAGGGCCCTGCTGGAGAGTAATCAAAGCTTTGATAAGGCTTATAAGACGAAATAAGTAAGCTTTGATCTTAGCAACAAAGCGTTGGATTAAATAACCTCTTCATAATAAAACCCTCACTTCTTAAAGGGGAATAAAACCAGCTTAGTTTTTTCTCAGTTTAGCACACATTTCTAAATGGTAATAAGCACATCTGCTTGCTACCCATTGTCCTCAGAAGATTAAAAGTTGAAAATGCTGAGATAAGTTTGATCTGTGGCCAAAAATGTCTATTTAGGTCTGCCGTATGGACAGCCAAGCAACAATGCCAACAGCTGCTAAGTAATGCCTAGCAAGGCAGGCCATAGGGCTAGAAAGCGAGAGCTGATAGCTAATTTTGAAGAGGGTGGGCCAAATTCTCTATCTTATTAATATACAAAAAAAATGATGTAGCCTTTTATAGTGAGAGTTTAGTCTTGCTTTTCCTTGAAAAGCAATAGTTGAGTGGGTAAGATTAAAACTTTTAACGTCGAAAAGAGTTGGGATAATTTAGCAAAAGTATGTAAGCCTTGCTCGTTTGTCATCTGAAGATGAGCTTAAAACTTCTCTTAGCTCATCTATTTCTCTTCTCTGTTATTTCTCATTAAGAAAAGAAAATCTAACTCTTTAAATGGAATTTTCCAAGTATGGGGCTATAGAGAGCACAATAAATTTATTGAAATATCAAATAGGGAAGGAAAAAAGGATAAGCAAAGCAAGATAGAGTAATAGGAAAGGAGAAAAGTTTTTAGCAGTGCTGTTTAGTAAAGAAAAAAAAGCTTGGCGGCGACCTACT
>NZ_VJOT01000064.1 GCF_011087585.1 Neochlamydia sp. AcF84 | reverse complement strand
GTGCTTTTCCTCTATCGTATCGTCAATAATCAATACACCTCCTTTATCTTGTTCTAAATGGCGCACTTGCTTTTTAACATACTGCCATAGTTCTTTCGAGCCTCCTGGATTGCTGTTAAGAAAACGTGTGATTTTATCATGGCTAATCTGCCCATCTAAAAGATTGGATAGCCCTGTGGCTGTGGCTTGTTGGTTTTGGCTGATAAGATAATCTGTATAAATATCAAGAAGATCGAGTTTCATTTTTTTCTCCTCTTTTCAAAGAAAAAAATATGCCTTTAGAATAATTTTTTCAACTCATCTGTGCGTAAGGTGAGTTAGGAAGATTAATACGTGATTTTGAAAGAAAGACAGAAAGACAATCCCTTAAACCAGAAAGCTCTTATCTTTTAGAGACTACCAAGCGTATTTATGCTCAACAAAGAAATGATTCTCGCAAAGTTTATAGCCTGCATGGACCCCATGTAGAATGTATTGTTAAAGGTAAAATAGAAAAAATAATATGAATTTGGCTGCAAAGCTTCGCTAGTCATCACTCATCAAGAGGGATTAGCATTAGATCTTAGAGCCATTCATGGCAACCCCTAAGATGGGCACACCCTTGAAGAAGCTATTAAAAATGCTCAAAACAACAGCAGCAAGAATATTGAAGTAGCATTTGTAGATAAAAGCTATTGAAACCATACAGTAGAGGGTAAAACCATATTTATCTTTGGGCAAACAAAAGGCCTAATTTATTGGATTAAAACCCACATCAAAAGGCGCCAAGCTATAGAACCTCATATCGGCCATATGAAGAATGATGGTAAACTGGGTCGCAACTATTCTAAAGGCATATGGTGAGATCGTTATAATGCTATTTTATGTAGGATTGGCTATAACATGCGTTTAATTTACAACTGGCTAGTCGCTCAAAGTTTTCCCAAACGTCTTTATTCAGGCTAAAAAAGTTTAATTTCTTCTTTAAATTGCTTTATAATCCTATCTTGAAGGTTACCTCCTATGCTAAAACTCTTAATTTTTAGCCAATTTTTATTCTCACTAACAAAAATTCTTGGATTTCTACTTTTTTAGCTTACCAATAAAAAGGAAATTTACATTTTTTCTTTTTAAAATTGATGCAATGATGAAGCTTTTTAGGGTAAATCAGGTTGAACTATTTAATAGATGATTAAGCAAATATAAAGTTTACAAATTATTTTACTTGTTAGGAAATTAATTGATACTTCCCCAATGCCTACTTGCGCCGATTCCAATCTTGTTTGCTCACGATTTAGACCTAAGTGCTTGATAATAGTATTGATAAAAGTAATTTCGGAAGTTTCTGTTGTAAATAAATGCTTTCGTGGTGGATAAGTTGTTATTGAGATAAGTTGGCACGGTTTTTTATGTATAAAACAAGCTTATTTTTATTAGTCGGTACTCAAAGCTTTTCCTTCAGCTTTTTACCTTCTTCTATTGTAATAGTTTTCAAATTTTGCCAAGTTGGCATATGGATAGAGAATAATCAACTACAACTGCAAGAAAATTCACATCTAACTTACCAAAAAAGCATACAATTTACTAAACAAGCAAGCAAATGGAAGATATCTTTGTTTAAACTTATTTAAGAGGATATTTACTATGAATAGTGTAAATGCACCTTCGTCGTCTAAAACAGACCATCCTTCTTCTGCAAGCTCAGAGACTATTAAAGTCTCTGGCGATTCCAACCAGATAACCAAGAGCTTAGAGGATTATCAAAAAAAACAGCAAGAAAGTCGAGCTAAAATACACGAAGCATTTAAAAACAGTATGAAGCCTATGGAAGGAGCAGAAGAGGCAAAAAATGCTGTTCTTGAAAAGCAAATAAGTGGTGTGGTTGATACATTATCTCAACCTATTGCTAAATTAGCTGATAAAGTAATGCCCGGCACCTCTCCTTTAGTAAAAGATGCTTTCAAAACAGGGAGTAAAAAAATCATAGAAGCAGCAAAAAGTGCTACTAAGTTTCAGACATTCCCTGATCCAAAAAAAACTATTGACTATCCTGAAGACAGTGCATCTCCTTGTTCTCCATGCTCCCCATCTTCTGAAGCTACCATAACATCCGAAGAATTACATTTACAAATAAACATTACTTGTCAGGAATTAGGAATTTCTAAAGAGGAAGTACAGCTACTACTTGATAGTAGCTTAATACAAAGTAATCAAGTTATGCAACAGTTGCACAGTAGTCTTGAAGAAGTACATAGTTGGATGAAAGCTGAAAAGCAGCAAGCTGTTCAGAAACAGCAGTTACAAAATTATAATCAAGCTATCGATTTTTTAGACCAATTAGGTGGAATGACAGGGTGTAAGGAATTACAAACAGCAGCCCAGGGAGCTAAAACAGTTTTTTCTATTTTTACCGCTGTAGACCAACTAAGCAATTTGAGTAGCGCAGCGCTGAGCGTGTTAGGACCTAGCGCCGTCTTAGGCCCGGTAGGAATGATTGGAGGTGCCGCCCTAGCTTTTATTAGCTTGTTTATGAGTGGAGGGCCCGACCCCACGCAGCTTGTCCTGGAAAAATTAGGATCTTTATCTGAGCAGCTAGGGGATTTACATAAGTCCATGAATAAGCAATTTAGACATGTTTTTGAGGGACAAAAAGTTATTTTGGATGCCATTAAAGAAGGATTCCAACAGCTAAAGCAACAACAACTACTATTAAATAGCGAGGTGCGTGTGGAGCTTGGAAGCTCAATCCAAGCTTTGCAATCTAGCATTAATTTGCTATTCAAACAAACTTCTCAAAATGTGCAAGATCAATTGTTGTTTGGATTCACCGATTTGTGCAGTTCGGCAGATAATGCTCTTCAAGGGGTGGTAAGCATTAAAGCCGGGAAGCGTATTCCCGTTTTAATGGAGTCTCTTGTAAATTGGGCTAAAGCTCATGCTGCAAACCCCATTCTTACTGGAGAAGGTTTTTGGAATATCTGGAGTAACGATGGAAGTCTTGAAGCAGATCAGCGTTTACCTAATCATATCAACGAATATTTAGATTTTGAAAGCGCTCCTCATAAATTAAATTCATTGATAGGATTTTTAGCTTATTATGCTGTTGAAAAAAGAAACCAAGCAGCAGAATCAACGGCTTCATTTAATAAGATTGTGAATCCGTGGATATGGTATCGAGCAATAGATAAATATTTAGCATTGAAAAAAATGTTTATCAACTTTGATCCCGATTTAGACAATAGATTATTAGAATCTGTTCTAAACATCGGCCAGAATGGCAAAAAAATGATCCTAGAAATTCAAGATAATTCTGTTTTTTGGGAAATTTTAATTAAAGATTATTATGATAGCTTAGAAGCTGTAAAAAAATCTGTCCTAGCTTACTCTCAATCATATAATCAAAAATTCTTAAAAGAATGCACGGATGAGCATAAAAAGAGAGAAAACCCTAACCTTACGATTTCAATAATTGATTTTTTATATACTTCTGCGCAAATCGAAGAATTTATTAATCAATTTACAGGGAACATCAATCATGTAGAAGGAAGTATTGAACCATGCGACAACTCTGGGGAAACGTGTCCTCCATATGGAATTAATGCTGAGCATGAAGAGCTTCTTAAAAAGGGACGTGATGAGAAGATAATAGCAAAGATGCATAAAGTATACTTTGAAAAAAAAACTTTATCTTTAAAAAGGATTGATTTAAAAGATAAGAAAAACATTTATAAATGTGTCAAACTTTCTTCTCCATATATTTGTGCAGAATTTCTAAGAATTATATCTTTTAGAGCTTGCCAAGCTAAATCCATTAAAGGTGTAAAAGTCTCTAATATAATTCTTGTACCTAAGCAAGGTGGGAAAGGATGGTTGAGAGGTAACAATGAATGTAAAAATAAGAAGGGTTCTATTTTAGTCCTAGATCCTCCTATATCCGCTCACCATATGAACCCAAATTCAGATTGGCAAATGGCTATTGCCATTCATCAGGTGAATCAAGCTGGTGAACAAGAATTATTGCAGACAGTAACTTTTAAAGGAGATTGGAATGGATTGGAAGGTATCAATGTAGAAGCAAAACATTTTGGGGAGATGGAATTAGATGGACGCAAACCTTGCATGCATAAATTCAAAGATCACGGACAAAAAGAAAAATATGGCAACCATTTATTAGACTTTATCGAAAATTATTGGGAAAATTCTGATAGCCGAACAATTACTCTGAAGGAAGAAAAAAAATTTTACACCCCAGAAAAAGAAAGTGAACTGAAAGACAATATTAAAAAATTTTTCTTTTTACACAGACAAAGGATAGCTACTGGATTATTAGAAAATACCGGCTCTGTTGATCAGCAAAATTTTGAAAAATCTTTGCAGCGGTTGGATATGCATGTAAAACTTCTTAGAGCTTTTTTACTGCTAACAGGAAAAAGCGTTAAAGGGAGTCCTTTCGAGACACTAATTAATCAAAAGGCAATTAAAGAACAACTTAAGACTTACTCTACTTTGGACCCTACCTCTTATGCCAATCACCTAGATTCTTCTCTCCTACCTTGCGTGTGGGGTAGTTTAAATGAGTCTCCTCGTATACTTGATTTCTTGCAAGTAAGCAAATTAAGTCCTCTTGTTCTTGCCCCTTTACACCCTCTGCGCTTATTTGAAGTAGGTATTAATGATTTGCAAATATATAAAGTTTGGCAAACGCTTTATTTGCAGGAATTTCCGGAATATAAGCGATTCAACTCGCTTGAAGAATACCAAGTAAAATGTACGGTCTTACAAAAGCAACTTTTTGCTAAGGAAAGTTATGAAATGTTTAAGGAGCTTAACGCAGAACGTTTCAATGATGCCAAATTTAAAATAGAAAAATACCTACGCTATTTTGGAGCCCTTACCGCTAAAGAATATAAACAAATTTACTTAGATACAGCACGATGGGCTATTCAAAAATCTACTAGTAAAATTGCAATAGGTCATTATGCTGATGACTTTAGTGAGGTAAAAAGCATCGATGATATAAAAAATCAGCAAAAGATTCTCTTTGCCTTACCTAGAGGTTGGGATTGTAATATCGGTTATCTCTATCAATACGCTATCAGCATCGGGCGCTGTCCTATAAAAAATTGGCAGCCTACCAATTTTACTATGTGGGCAGATGGCTTTCAGAACTTCATGCGCTTAATTTATAATGATAAATTGAAGGAAGTAGCTAGGAAAGCTCAAAACTCTAAAAAGCATCGCTTAAAAACTCTTAAGGATATCTTAAAAGTAGGCCAGGACTTGCAGGCAATTATCTATACAGTCTGTCTTTCAAATAGGTTATTCGAGGGACTTTTTGACCATTATTTAAGTATTCTCGGCAAGCTTATTACTGAGGTAACGACTAAGGGGAATTATCAAGTAATAGAAAGAAAAATGACGACTAAAAAAATAAACGATACTTTTCCAAGCAAATATCAACAACACGATCCAGCCATCTTATTAGCTTTAAAAGGAGGATTTACTTTAGAGAAGCTAAATGCTAGTGCTTTAATTTTACAAACTTTTCTCGAGCTGGTTTTTGCTTCTGACTTACAAGATGATGAAAATCTTAAGTTTAAACTTCGATTTAAGGACAAAGAGGGCATGTATACCTACTTAGCGCAGAAGAATAAAGCCCTTGAAAACCGTTTACCTATTCTTCATTTATTGAAAGAGTATCAAAATTATGTGCAAAAAGCCAAAGAACGAGTTAATGTACGACTTGCCTACGGAAAGGAGCTGTTAAGTATATGGTACTATCTGGAAAGTAATTTTAATCGCAGGGATCTGCCTTGTTCAGAGTTAGAAATTTTTTCTAAATTATGGGGTAAAGTCTTAACTCCTGAAAAGCTAGATCTGATTGCCGACTTTCTTTCTATACATCCTCAACTGGCTAAATTAAAATTTTGCCATCTTCAATTTGAGGATGAAATTTGCAGGGAGAAAAAAAATCAAGTTCAAACAGGGGCGATACAACCGAACTCGGAGCTTGCGGAGCTTTTAAAAATAATTAAAAATCATCCAAATATAATAGAAATTCAGATAAATGGTAGTAAAGTAGGCGAGGAAACTAGGCTAATGCTTCAAAACGCAGAAAAGGCAGTTTCGGTTGTTTTTACCGATAAGCCAGAATCTGAATATGCTATAAATCTAGAAATACAAGAAATGCTCCGATTAGCATTTGCAAGCGATAAAGTAAAAAGACATCCTTTAAAAGAAGATTTATCAGTTAATTCTCCCTTATCGTTTTACTTACCTCTAAAGCTTCCTTTTGGTCCATCTCTTTTAACTCATCTTATAAATTTAGGTAGCCAAGCACAAAGAGGGCTTGAATATTCAATCGCCTCAAAGAAATCTAAAAACTGGCTTATTGAGCATAAGAAAGAGATGCAAAAAGCACTATTAGTAAAACCATCTTCAACATTCCCAAGGACGCGTTTAGCAAAGAAAAAGCTATTTAATCCTGTAAACTTAACACAAAGCGTAGGTTGGTCAGATGGGATGGAAGGGCAAATTATTGATGTATCTGGTTTCGGAAATAGTTGTGGATTGTTTGCATTGGCTCGAGGAGTAAAATTAGCTGATGCGGTAGGCAACAGTAAAAAATTTACAGAAGAAATTCCCCCCTTCATATTTGACCTAGATGGTAAGTTGCTAAAAAATACAGATTACCATGCAACCGAAAAAATTAAAAGCATAGATACCCAATTAAGAGAGGAATTAATTAAAGCTTTTAAGGTGAGCAGTGAATATAAAAGCCTTCGGCAAGAAAACTTCATTTCTTGTTGCTTAGACTACATCCAAGGATATCGCCTTCCAATAGATATGGAAGCTTTTACTATAAGTAACGAGCCATTTTTAGCTAAATTAAAAATTGAATATCTTCAATATCGCTTAGTTGTTGAACAGGAAGAATTGAATGAAAAATTAAAAGAAATTGAGGAAATTGAAATAGAAATTGATGATATTAGCGTGCTGCGTGCAAAAATCCATAAAAAGTTAGAGGAGGGTGTGGGGGAAATCACCGAAAACTTCTTTTCAGAGCTATTTTCTCAGTATTGTAAAAATGAACCGGACCAAGTAAAATCTTACATTATAATTTATAAGTTATATGCCGCAGCCTGGGTGGAAGTAAGACACAAAAATGCTGATTTTCTTCAACTGCTGGGTCACAAAGGTGCTAAATACTTAGAAACATTACTGACAAGATTTTCAAGTAAGCAAAATGCTTATACAGAAAAATTTATATCAACTTTAAAATTATTTGGTATATTAATGTCCACACAGTTTAACAGCCAAGGTGATAAAGTTGTAAACGCTGCCATAGATATCATAAATAAAAATATTACCTACTTTTTTGTGCTTAGTCAGATACAAGGACATTGGGAAAATATTTTCGAAAATTATTGTCAATATGTCCGCGAAAAGGCACCTATGCTATCCGCTGATGAATTAGGATGCTTGGCTAATAAATGGAAAATTCGATTAGATATTCGAATGCCCACAGGAGAGTTTTATAGTAATAATGCCGATGCTAATGAAAGAATGTGGGTTAAATTGTGTAATCCTTCTGAAATTCATTGGCAAGTATATATAGATGGATTCGTATAGACTTTTGGTAAAAAATTATTTGTTTAATCCTATTTTATATTTTTAAGTTTATATCCCACATTCCGTAGGTTAAAACGATGTTTTCAAGCTTAAAAATTTTCTAAGCAAACGAGAGGTCTTGAATAGTACTTTAGAGTTAAGAAATTATATTTATGGTAAAAAGCATTATCTTTCGAAAACTGACTTTTTCTTTAAAAACAGGTTCTTTATCGCAAGATAAGTTTTTTATCCCGGTGCTTGTGGGGAAGGGTCCGCCACCTTAGCTACTTTCTTAAACAAGTAGATGTAGCCATTCGCATTCGATGTCCGCGCTTCAGCCAAGCTAAGGGTAGTTATACGGTCTTTTAAATCATCGGCATGATACCATTGAGATTGCCCATTATGTGGATTGACACCTATAACATTGGCCTTGTAATGACCACCATATAAAGTTCCTTCTTGTAAGACAGCTCCTACTAATTCATACTCGTAATCTTTATCCATTTGATCTTTAAAAGCTTGGGAGAAGTTGATACGCTGATTATCGGGGAAACTTAGAGGGGTCGAAATTTTCTTAGATTCGTACCGCGTTGCGGGATAGGAATGAGGGATGCGTTTTTCCTCTTTAAGCATTTCCAGCGCTGTTTTCTTTGCCTCTTCTTCGCTGGTAGAACTTACTCGATCATTTTTAATTAATTGTTTGGCCCTACTGGCAATAAGCCGCTCATATTTATCTTCTCTCTGGGTAAACAGAGAATATTTATAACGTTTTACGTTCACAAGAATAAATCCACATTCTTTGATTTCTACTAATCTCTCTTGTTCACTATATTGGGTTACTCTTGTTACCTTTCCGTTTTCTTCTCGATCAAAAAAGCATCCAGGCTCATCATCAGATTCTTGTAGACTATAGGCTCTATTTAAAATTTCTTGGAAATTCGTTTGGTCTGAAAGAAGGGGGAGCCTTAAAGTCGATGCACTATCTTCACGGAAATGATGAACATCCTTAAAAATGGTCCCGGGTAAACCTTTGATTTCTTTTTCAACTTTAAAAAAAGGAGGGGAAAGATAAGAAAAGAGTGCTGTCATAAAAGCATCGGCATCTTGTTGTAGGCCTCCTTCTGCGAATTCAGCATTCATTAGAGGAGTAGCTGTTTCTAGGCATTCAGCTGCTAAAGTAATGGCGTCTTGATTGCCCAATTGCAATGCTTCACTTAGCAAATGAATGGAATCAAGTAAAAACGTTGGATCGATAGGCTCTGAGGGTAGAGTAGGCTTTTGAGTGATCGCGCCTATTTCAACGTCGGGAGCGGTAGGAAAAACAAAGTTTTCCATAACAGGTAGCACAGGCTCGTTTTCTTGAGGTGTTGCAGGGGGTGCAGTGGCATGGTCTGAAGCCTTCCATCTCATTTTTTCTTCTAAATAAACATCCCACGCTTGTTTTTCTACTTCATAGCGTTGAAAAGCTTTTTGATATTCAGCCTCAGCTTTTTTTTGAGCTAATGAATAGGCTTTAAGCTCTTTTCTAAAATTTTTTAAAGCTTTAAGTTGGTCAAGCAGCGATTGTTTGTGCTGCTCACATTTAGTCTGGTAACTTAACAAGCTTTCTTTATATTCATCCATTTCCTTATGGTAAGTGTCAGCTAATATAGAACGTTCTTGGTATTTTTCTGCTACCAATTGATGAAATGAATCGCCCATCGCCCATAACAATTGGATAGAAGCGTGAAACCAGCAATTGTTTTTTTTATTTTTAAAAGCTGGAGGTATGCTCAACAGTTTTTTAACTTCATGTCCCTTAGCTACTTCTAAGTTGTTTTTTACCCTTTGTAGGAGGTCAGCAAATCCGCTTTCTATTTTTAATGGGGAGCCCCTCTGCTGAGCAGAGCTTAAAAGTTCTAACTTTGCCTGCGTAGTTTTTAAAGTTTCTTTCCAGGCATTTATTTTTTTGCCAGTTTCGCCTTTTTTTAAGGAGGGGGGTAGATTAGAGATCTTGTCTAAGAAGTTATTAATCTTAGATTTTGCTTTTTTTAAAGCTTCATTATTTACCTCAGGTTCAATCTCTAGCAGCTCGACCTTTAACTTCAGTTGTAAAACATTTGCCTCAAGCTCATCTAGAAAAGCTTTTTGGATAAGAGGATTTTCTATTATAGGTGGGGCTTTCTTATCTATTGAGGTAGAATTTGTAGGATGAGGAAAGATTTGCATTTCTTGGCTTACGCGTCTTCCAATATACTCTTCCTCATCATCTTCCACGAATTCATCAAAATCTTCATGAGTATCTTTAAGGCAGCACCTAAAAAGATTAAAAATTTTGCTGGGTATAGATTTCAGCCAGGTAACTATTGCATTTAGTTTGTGGCAAAGCTTGTCCCATAGAGTAGTTTCCTTTATTTTTTTTAAAGCAATTTGATCTACTCTCTGAGCTCGTTGATTCGGCACCTTCCTCTCTTCTGCGTTAGAAATAGGGTTTACAAGAAGAGGCGGAGCCACCGGAGGAAGGGAAAAAAAATCTTTGTTCGTCATAAGGCATACCACTGCTAGGGTTACAATTAGTATAGCAGGCGATTTTTAAAAAGTAAATTAAATATACATAAAAAACCCTTTAATGGAATAAATTTATTTAGCTACCTAAAGCATACAGCCTTATGTGCTTTACAAGCTAAAAGAGCATAATTAAGTGAACTTAAGAGATAAAATAACTATAAATGTAAGGTTTGCAGGTTGGTTTTTCTCATTATGGGGAGATAAAATATCAGGAACTTTAAAAGCTTTAGGATATTAAAAAATAAAGAAGATCAATTCTTCCCGCAAGGAGAGCACTAGCTAAAAAGCTAGCTAGTTGCCATGAGATGATCATTTGATTGCTTTAAACCAAGAATGATGGGCATATAACTTTTATAACTTGCTTTTCTACTTAAGATTATAAGTTTGCTAAGTGTATAATTGTATAAGGATTGACTCCCCAGCGTATAAATTAAACCTTGCCAAAAGGATTTTTAATTTGGTGGGATAAGTTTATTAATGAAAAAATATAGCTTTTTAGACCAAGATTTCCTTCCCCTTTAACTTTTAAAAGTTAAAGAGTGAGGCGGTTTTCGAACGGCTCTTTATGTCATCCTATATTTAATAAAAAGTTTGCTTTACAAGAAGAGTTGGCTTGGAGAAAAGTTTATTTTTTTTACATAGACATAGTTTCTTTAAAAGGTATGACCTTCCTTCTAGGAAAAGTAAGGCGGGTAAAAGTATGCTTGTGCTTTAGAAAAGCTGGAGAGTAAAAGACCAACAAAATGCAGCTAGAGAAAATTGTTACTACACAAGAAAAAAATTTTACTAGGATAATAAAGATAGAAAATTGGCCCCCATAAAGGTTTTTGAAGAAAAAGCAAATTTTTAGCTTTTAATGAGTTAATTAAGCTTTTTTTTGAGTAGAAGAGCTGAAAAAGCTGGCATCTGTAATAACGGCTGTTCAATCCACGGCTCTTGCCCCTCCTCATAAAAATCATAGGGAGAGGGATTAGCCGTGTTGATGATTAATTGCCAGCATTGATCTTTTTCAAGCCTAGGAATGACAATTGTTTGAGGAATATTTTGTGCATTAAAAGCACAATAAAGAATGGCGTTTTCTTCTCTCGCAAGTAAAGTAAAAGCTAAAAATTGGGTTTCTTTATCCCAGTTTATTTTTTCTCCGTTAGTTCCTCTCCAGAAAATATCCTGTTCGTTTAAAAATCTTCCTTGCTGTAGAGCTGGGGTTTGCTTTCTGAATTTAATCATTAAGCGATAAAAACGATAAAAGGCTGAATTTTCTTGGAGTTTATCCCACAAAAACCAATTAAGTTCATTATCTTGACACCATGTATTATTGTTACCCCTTTTTGTATGAGCATATTCATCTCCCATTTGTAACATGGGAATTCCTTGCGACATCATTAAGGCTAAATGAAAATTACGCAACTGCCGCTCCCTTAGATCGTTAATATGCAAATCATCCGTGGGCCCTTCTAAACCACAGTTCCAGCTTTCATTCTGGTTGGTGCCATCCTGGTTGTTCTCTCCATTTTCTAGGTTATGCTTATGATTGTAGGCGATTAAATCATAGAGAGTAAATCCATCATGAGCTGTTATAAAATTAATGCTGCTTAAAGGTGAATGAAAGCCATAAATATCTTGAGAGCCTGCTAGGCGAGAGGCGAACAGATCTTTTGTGTAAGGCGTTCCTTTGATAAAGCGGCGGACAGTATCTCGATAAAGAGCATTCCACTCACTCCATCGATTTTTTTTAAGAGAAAATTTCCCTACTTGATAGAGGCCAGCAGCATCCCAAGGCTCGGCAATTAAAATTGTTTGCGAAAGGACAGGATCATAGGAAATTGCTTCGACAATAGGCGCTGCTTCAAGAACTTCCCCTTGCATACCACGGTTAAATATGGAAGCCAGATCAAAACGAAAGCCATCTACCCGCATTTCTACGACCCAGTACCGTAAAACATCCAGAATAAAATGCTGAAGAATAGGATGATTAGTGTTGAAAGTATTCCCGCACCCTGTAAAATTCATGAATCGGTCTTCTTTATCTTTTAAATAATAGGTATTACAATCAATACCTTTAAAAGAGGTAAGGGGGCCATCTTCACTACCTTCATTCGTGTGATTAAGAACAATATCAAGGATCACTGCTATACCTGCTTTGTGAAAAGCTTTTACCATTTTTTTAAACTCCTGTAAAGCTGCTCCTGGAGCAGGACTGAATGCATAACGATTCATAGGAGCAAAAAAATTGATAGAGGAGTAGCCCCAATATTGAAATAAATTTTTTTGAAGAGAAAGATGAGGAAAGGGATACTCACATTCATTGAATTCTTGGATGGGAAGTAATTCAACAGCATTAATGCCTAGCTGTTGTAAATAAGGAATTTTTTCTATCATTCCTAAATATGTTCCGGGTGCCTTTACTTGGCTGGAGGGGTGTTGAGTAAATCCTCTCACATGCATTTCATAAATAATCAAGCTTTTGTGCGAAATTTGGGGTTTTTTATCATCTTCCCAGTCAAATTTTTCTTCAGGATAAAGCAGCCCTAGAAAAAGAGGATGAGCTTTACTAGGCACCAGGCGCCTGGCTCCCCAAATCTTAGGAGAAATAACAGCTTTAGCATAGGGATCTAATAGATAGCTGAAGGCATCAAAATACTTACTGGGACCTCCTAGCTTATAAGCATAACCTAGCGGCTTGCTAAGAGTAGTCGCCAGAAAAAGGTGCCAGATATCGCCCGTTTTATTTAGATGAGGATCCAAAGGGATTTCTACAAAGGGCTGGTGAGTGGGGGAATCGAATAAAGCTAAAATGACCGATGAAGCTTGGGAGGAAACTAAAGAAAAGTTAATCCCATCTTGTTGCCAAGTCACTCCCAAGGGAAAAGGGCTCCCAGCTCTAACTTTATAATTGAAAGTATTCATTCCTGCATTTTATAAACGTAAGGATAATTTTATAAAATCATTTTTTTAAAATTCAGACGTTTAAGAGTAAAGGAAACCTGGCCTGCAGGTTCAAAGGGAACAAAGTTTTATAGAGAGGATAGGGAGCTGGAGCTTAAAAAGGTAGAAACTTAAAATTTTTTCTAGGCTTTATGGGTTGACTTTATAAAAATAATAAGAGGAATGGTAAATGGTAAACTGCCTTAGGGATATAGAGGGGTGCAGATAACCAATTTCCTTATCAACTTATTGATTTTAAGGATCTTAAACAATTCTCTATGCTCCTTAGATGTTCTATAACTTTAAGGGTTTTTTCTGCTTGTTAAAATTAATTGATTCTTATTGCTAAACAAGAATATAATTGAGTTAATGAAGCTTAAAATTAGATCAGGAGAGTAGTAATCTCTCAAAAGGTCTTTGCTTAATAAGTGATGCCACCTTGGTTTAATGATAGGATAAATAAAAAATTCGCAGAAATGTCCTGAGGAGGTTTTAACATGTCTTTTGAAAATGCGAAGGAAAATCTCAAAGAATTTGGTAAAGAATTAGGCCTTGAAGGGCTTGAATTCGATGAAAACAATACGTGTATATTAGGGATAGATGACGAATTTTCATTGCATCTTACCTATGAGCCCAATTCAAAAAGGCTATATTTGTACTCACCTCTACTTGATGGCCTTCCAAAAGATAATAAAACCAAGCTACGTCTTTATGAGCGTTTGCTTGAGGGCTCGATGCTTGGTGGCCAAATGGCTGGAGGCGGGGTTGGAGTAGCTGTTAAAGAAGAACTCATTTTGATTCACTGCACCATCGAAATGGAGCATGCTGAAGGCAATAGATTGCGCGCTTTTGCCCCTTTATATGTCGAAACAGTTGAAAAATGGCGTAAGACATGCCAAGAAGTATGCGACGGACGCGATGAAGCACCTCAGTCTGATTCCCCTTCTTTGTTAGGCGATCTATCTGATGGACCTTCCATGGGACCCGGCGGGAAAACCCCAGGATTTATCAAAATCTGATCCTAGATATACCGCAAGGCATGTAGATGTCTTGCGTATACCTGTTTTTATGTGCTTTATAAAACTGTGTTAATTTTCTCTATTATCTAAAAACATTCCTTTTAGTATTAAATCTTTCTTAACTTTATTTTCTTAATTAGCAATCTTTCTCGTTAGAATTACTAGAAATATATTTTCTTTTCAGCTTAAAAGAAGGTGCCTCTTGTTGATTTTCAAAAAAATATTTAAGAGGGCATTTAGTTGCAAAGCTGTTTGGATTTACAACAGCTCAGAGCATTAAAATGCTTTGCTTTATATTGTAAATCTTTGTTGTAGTCCTTGATTTTTGCCTTGATTTTTGCTCTATTGATGCTCTATTGTATTGGTTAAAATAAAAGTACCTTTGAAAGGGTACAATATGAACAAAATTAGCGAGGTTTAATAAAATGATTATCATTGAAATCGCAGGCCATTTAGGGACAGATCCCGAAGTTCGCTTTACACCAGGTGGTCAAAAAGTTACTGTGTTACGCTTGGCAGCGAATACGCGTAAAAGTGGGAAAGATGAAACAGTTTGGTGGCGTGTGACCATTTGGGGAGAGCGTTTTGATAAGATGATGCCTTATATAAAAAAGGGTAGTGCACTTATTGTGATTGGCGAAATGGGCAAGCCTGAGATCTATACAGATAAAGAAGGACGCCCTCAAGTCTCTCTTGATTTGACAGCAGAAATGATTCGCTTTAGCCCCTTTGGTAAAGCAGACCGTGCCGGTCAAGAGCCTTCTGGTCAGGCCCCTTATGGCCAAGCTTCTACTCCTTCTTCCTACACTAGCCCGAGTGCTTATTCTGAACCTTCTTATACTTCTCAATCGACAGGGAATACAGGGTATTCATCTTATCCTGGCAATCAATCAAGTTATAAGCCGGCTCCTAATGTACCCGATGATGATAATATTCCCTTTTGATCCAACTAAGGATGGTTTAAATGCGCTTTTTTTCCTCCTCTAATGAAGATAGCAAAAAATTTGAGCTGATTGTTTTACCTTTTTGGCAAGGGAAAAAGCAAGCAGAAAAGGCGGCGCAAATCGATAGATATGCTTCTCATTTTGCTCCCCTTATTAGGCAAGATTTTTTGGCAAAAGAAGGTCAAATTCTGGTTGTCTATGATACCAGCACCAAGGAGGGTAAAAGGCTTGCTTTGATAGGGCTAGGAGCTAAAGAAAAAATTGATACAGAAAAGTTACGTCGTATATATGCTAAGTTAACCCGCCTCTGTCATCAGAAAAATATCAAAAATATTTGTCTCTTTTGCCCTCAGTTAGATACTTTAGCCAAAGATGCCCTCCTTATTGGTATATCGGAAGGAATTTTGCTTTCTAATTATAATTTCGAAGAACTTAAGCAAGCCACCAAAGCTGATCCTTCTCTGTTATTGCAGCAAGTGACCTTTATGAATTTATCTAAGCAAGAGCTGGCGATTGCACAGCGCTGTGGTAAAATTGCTGAGGGTGTTTACATGGCACGCGACTTAGTAAATAGAAATGCCGATGAGGTTACCCCTCAATACTTATCTAGCTTTGCAAAAGCTTTTGAAAGTAAGCTTCCTCATGTGAAAGCGACTATCCTTAATAAAAAGCTGATAGAGAAAGAAAAATTAGGATTGCTTTTAGCTGTGAATAGGGGCTCAACTAGTGATCCTGCCATGATCATTTTGTCCTATCAAGGCGATCCCCTTTCTAAAGAGCATACAATATTAATTGGTAAAGGGATCACTTATGATACCGGGGGGCTTAACTTAAAACCTGTAGTTTCAATGGAAACGATGAAAGCTGATATGGCAGGAGGTGCGGCTGTACTAGGTACTCTCTATGCTGCAGCCTCTTTGGAGCTTAAGGTTAATCTAACAGTAGTAGTGCCGGCCACAGAAAATAGTATTAGCTCTACTAGCTTTAAACCAGGCGATGTCTACAGGAGTTGCAAGGGATTAACAATTGAAGTTAATAACCCTGATGCTGAAGGTCGCTTAGTCCTTGCGGATGCGATCACTTATGCTATTAAATATTTAAAACCCACTCGTCTTATCGATGTGGCTACCTTGACGGGAGGGATTGATGTGGCTCTTGGCTCCGAAGCTTGCGGATTGTTTTCTAATAATGATGATCTTGCCAATGCTTTGATGCACTCAGGATCAAAAACGTTCGAAAGAGTCTGGCGTTTGCCCTTGTACGAAGAATACCATAGTTATCTAAAATCAGATATTGCTGATATAAAGAATAGTGCCGGCCGTTCGGCTAGCTCTATTACAGCAGCTATGTTTTTACAAGAATTTGTAGAGGAAACTCCTTGGGCTCATTTGGATATTGCAAGCACCGCATTTTTCAGTGAGAAAAAACGCTACCATCCCAAGTATGCTACAGGGTTTGGCGTACGGCTATTGATCGATTTTTTGTCTGCAAAGAATTGAGCTAAAAAAATACTGAAGTGAATAGCTTCTCAAGCTGATTGTTAGATTTTTTATAAAAATTTTTCTTCGCTTTCTTTTTTGAAGGGTTAGCTTCAATTTTTCTAGGTAATTTTTTTCCAGTCTTTTTTATCTCGTACATCTTTTCTTAAGTTCTTTTAGCTTTATCTGTACCCTCTTCTTCTTTTGTAGATCTACTTTTAGCTCTCGAATATTCGTTAAAGAGTCTCTTCAAGCCTACTCGACACAAAGATTTAAATAGATAGATCACTGGGAGCCTTAATGAGGCGATATTATGCCGAACCTTCAATAATGTAATCTTTCAGTTTTCCAGCTAATGCACATGGTAAATCCACCCTAATTAAAACATCATTATCTTCATAATCTTGATGGATAATATTGCCTAAGCGCATGACTTCACTCACTTTATGGTATTCAAGCTGAGGGATTTTTAAGGTGACTGAAGTACGTTTTCGATTGAGCTCTTGAATCATCTGTTCTAATAAATCTTCAAAACCGATTTTATTAAGAGCAGAGATACTAACAGATTTGGGATAAAGGATGCGTAAGCGGGTAATTTTCTGGGGATCGGTGCATCTATCTATCTTATTAAGTACGGTAATGATGGGTTTATTTTCAGCCTTCAGTTCTTTTAATACCTCATAAGTGGTGGCGGCTTGCTCTTCAGCCATAGGATGGCTAATATCGACTAAATGGATAAGAATATCTGCTTGCAAAGCTTCTTCTAATGTGCTTTTAAAAGCTGCCACAAGCAAGTGAGGCAGCTTGCGTATGAAACCCACCGTGTCAATCAATAAAATTTCTTGATTATTAGGTAATAAATATTTACGTGTAGTGGTATCAAGAGTAGCAAAAAGTTTGTCTTCTACAAAGACTTTAGCATCCGTTAAAGCATTAAGAAGCGTAGATTTACCCGCATTTGTATAGCCTATAATGGCGAAAACCGGAATTTCTAATCGGGTGCGAAGAGTGCGTTGAGTGAGGCGATTAGCACGCACTTCACGAATTTCATTTTGAAGGCTATCCATCTGTTTTTTTAAAATGCGTTTATCAATCTCAATTTGCTTTTCACCTTCCCCTTTGAGGTAGGCCCCTCCACTTTTACCTCCCGTACCCGCTTGGCGTGATAGATGAGACCATAATCGTTTTAAACGCGGCGCTTGGTATTTAATTTTAGCTAGTTCAATTTGTAGGCGCGCTTCTTTAGTGTGCGCACGCTGAGCAAAAACTTCTAAAATAACTCCCGTACGGTCTATCACAGGCATGTTGAAAATATTTTCCAAATTGCGCTGCTGGCCTGGTGTAATTTCATCATCGAAAATGATTAAATCTACTTTTTGCTCTTGTGCCATCCGCAAAAGCTCTTGTAATTTACCCTCGGTGACAAAAGTAGAGGCATCGTATTTACGCACCATACAAGGAATCTTAGAATTAACATGAATGCCATAAGTTTCAGCAAGTAAAGCTAGCTCATCAAGATGCTCTTCACAGATTGGACGAAAGTTAGATCCTTTATAAACAGAAACAAGTAAAGCTTTTTTAGGCTGTTGAAATTCGTCTTCCGAGGATTGTAGGATTTTTGGTTTAATAGAGGGCATACATTTACTCTTTATATTGAGGAATTTAAGGGGATCTCAAAATCAATCTCTAAGCCATCGTAAGCTAATTGATAATTAGGAGGAAGCTTAGAATTAGTCAAATCATGCTCCAGCTCATGAGCGATGTGAGTAAACCATGCTTGGTCAGCACCCACTTTGTAAGCAAAATCTATAGCTTCTTGAACATTGAAATGTAAAGGAGAGGATTGTTGACGCAGGCAGCTTACCACTAAAGTTTCCACGCCTTGCAGGTCTTCAAAAATGGTTTGAGGATAATGGCGGATGTCAGAAATGTAGGCAAAATTGCCTACTTTAAAGCCATTGACTAACATGCCACCTTGCTGGTAGGTTACATAATGAATAGGTAATCCTAAAAAATTTACTTTTCCTCTTTCAGACTTTAGATAATGCAAAACAGATCGAGTCGTTAACTTTTCTGGGGAAGAAGTTTGCTCAAAAGCATAGGGAAAACGCATTTTTAGCTCCTCTGCTGTAGCTTCAGCCAGTAGGCAGGGGATAGGTTGCTTGGAACGAGCATTAAGGATCCTAAGCTCGTCAAATCCTCCTGTATGATCATAATGAGCATGTGTTAAGATTAAGCCATCAATCTGTTTAATATGATGGTGAAGCATCTGAGTGCGAAAATCAGGACCGCAGTCGATGACAATTTGCTTATCATGGATTTTAATCAGCCCAGAGGAGCGTAGGCGTTTATTAAAAGGCGATTCTGAACGGCAAACTGCACATTCACAACCAATTACTGGTACTCCCAATGAACTGCCTGTTCCAAAGAATAAAAATTTGCCTGCCATTTTCATGAAAAAACGCTCATAGAAAAATTATAAGTTTTGACTCTATTAAAACGCTCTAGGGGAAAGTTAGGGCTTATGATTGAATAAATACAGGCTGTACTCTCTTTATCGTTTGCTAAAAATTTTGCGTTAGCTTGAGGAAAGATTTTACAACTTATAAGAATAACAGCGTGCATAGGCTTTGGCATAGTTAGGTTATTCATCTATAGTAATCAAGCGAAAATGTCTGTAGCCATCTTGCTCAGATTTGCTTAAAAATTTTGTTATTTGCTTTATGGGCGAAAGAATTATGGTTAAAATTTAATCAGCTTTAAACATAAATGTTCTTATTATACAGTGTATGAGGAATAATGCAAGATGGCTTATTGTAATTTAACTATAAATCAAATAAGCTGTTGGGCTTATGCGTATAGCTATTATAGGAACCGGTCTATCAGGATTAGCCACAGGGTGGTTTTTGCTAAAAAAATTTTCCTGCAAGCCAAGACTTAATATAACTTTTTTTGATCCTTTAGGAGTGGGAGGAGGGGCCTCCGGAGTAGCTGCTGGGTTGCTGCACCCTTATGTGGGTGCTACCGCTAAGCTTAATCGTTATGGACTAGAAGGTTTTGAGGCCACAGAGAAGCTGCTAAAAGTTGCCTCTGAAAAAATGGGCAGGCCAGTGGCAAGCTATAATGGATTTTTGCGGGTAGCTCTTTCCCTTCAACAGAAAAAGGATTTTCAGCGTTCAGCTTTTCAGTATGATGACTTGCTATGGCTAGAAGCAAAGGAAGTTCAGCAAAAAATTTCAGGACTGTCTTTTCATCCAGCAATCTTCATTAAAAGGTGCATGGCAGTAGATTGCTCTCTTTATTTGGAGGGACTATGGAAAGCCTGCAAGGAAGAAGGAGCCCTGCTTGAAAGAGAGGAAGTAGAAACACTCGATGAATTGAAAGCTTTTGACCATATCGTGTTAGCTGCAGGAGCTTTCGTTAATAGGTTGCTAACATCAATAAAACTGCCTGTAACCGAAGTTAAAGGCCAGGTTATTGATATTGTGTGGCCTAACAGTTTGGAACCTTTACCCTGTCCTTTAAGCTCACAAGCCTACCTAATTATGAATAAGGAAAAAAATAGCTGCACATTAGGGGCGACCTATGAACGTGGCTTTCAATCAGCGCAGGCTAATTTAGAAATGGCTGCAACAGAAATTATGCCTAAAGCCCTGGCTTTATTGCCTGCATTAGAAGGTGCGCCAGTGCTAAACTGCAGGGCAGGGGTGCGTGCTTCTACGCCTGGTCACATGCCTATCCTACAAAAAGTAGGAGCAAATGTTTGGGTAATTACCGGCATGGGATCCAAAGGCCTTCTATATCATGCTTTATATGCTGAAAAGCTAGTCGATATGATGAAAGAAAGGCAATTATACCATTTAAACGAACTCCGTAAGTAGCAGCTATTGAGAATTGCAAACAGCCTTTTTCTAAATTCAAATAAGGAGGATAATTTAGGGAGAGAAA
>NZ_VJOT01000063.1 GCF_011087585.1 Neochlamydia sp. AcF84 | reverse complement strand
AATTTTTGGATTTCTACTTTTTTAGCTTACCATTAAAAGGAAATTTACATTTTTTCTTTTTAAAATTGATGCAATGATGGAGTTTTTTAGGGTAAATCATGTTGGACTATATAGTCAGCTCCTTTGTTCAAAACCTCATCAATAATATCCATATGGGCATACAATGCATCCATTGATACAATTGCTCCACTGACATCCATAGCCTCCAGCAAGGCGGGCACTGCTTGGGTTTCACTAGCTTTTTCAGCTACCTTCTCTTGAGCAATTACTAAGCGTCCTTCGGCAGCAAATATCTCGACAATATGCGCAATATTCTTATTATCTGAAACGCCTTTTAGCCGCTTTCCATCTATCACCAAGAGCTGATCTTTCATTTCTTGCGGTAAGCCTTGCAGCCAGCGATTAATCAATTCCTTAAATGCTTGTGGATGGACCCTAGCAAGAAACCACCAGAGGGTATCATAAGAGGGTGCAGCTACCTTTAATCCTATTAGATCAGCAAACCAGCTGGCTCTTATTTCTGCAAAATGAGCAATCTCAGCCACGGTATTACATCCTGCTAGATACCCAGAAAGTGTAATCAAAAACAAATACCATATAGGATAAATACATCGCTTGCTTATACGAGGATCTGGAAAATCTGCAAAGTTAGATCTTACGCTTTCTCTAAATCTCTCTAAATCAATCTCTTCTTGCAAATCAGCAAAATTTTTATCAGTGGTTTTTCTTCTGGCCATTGTTACCTCCTTCTTTTAAAAAGAAGATGATTCTAGATTTATATAGCATTTGTCAAATCTTTCTCATCAAAACGCCCTGAATAAGCAAACTGATTGTCCAGTGAGAGTATTCCATAAATGAGAGAAAAAATAATGAACTATATAAATATGAATTAAGGCAAGTTTTCAAAAAATGAAGCTTGCCCAGTTATAATTATGATCCTTAAATTTTTGTATCATTTACCTTTTTCTCACAATTATCTTGAGTTTTTACTGTATTACTTTTAGCTTTTTTCTTAGTATCCTTAATTTTATTTTTTACTTTTGCTTCATCCCATTTTTCTCTCCCCTTTTCTATAGCATCATTATATTTATCTTTAACCGCATTTTTAAATTTTTTATATTAGTATTTCCTTTGTTTAAAGCATTATTTAACTCCTTTCAAGGAATAGCACACAAACCGCTTGCTGATAGGCATGTAAAGCAAATAACACCTAAAGCTATAAGAATTAAATTTAGTTTTTTCATAAGGCCTCCCTTAATGCCTTTATTTCGAGATTGCATCCATAACTTTAAAATTATACGCTTTTAAAGCACTTCTTATACATCCGCGTACTTTATAAAATCCCTCGTACTAAGTAGAGAAGCATATTACAGAGGGTTGGCTATGCAGACTAAGTATTATAAAGGTATATTATTTACTGTTTGCCTGTAATTTAAGCCTGCAATCGAGCCCTTAAATATAACAAACTTTCAAAAACAGATCCAAACCATCTTAAAAGCACGCAGTTATTGTCAATGAAGGCATATCTTTTTAAAGGAGTCTAAATTTTAACAGCTATGGGGATGTTAATATAAACAGGCGAGAACAGCTGACAATAAGATATGAGCAGAAATTTAAAAGAGATTCTATACAAATAATTATTTAAAAAAATAGCCACACACTTTTTCTTGCCCCGTTACTTCCCAAATGTCGCTTCCAAAAGAAATTAAATTCTAAATAACAACAGCTTTTCAAAAAAAGTATGACAATTACTTTTAAGCAAAAGTTTGTATTCTACTGTAAATACAGAGCTAAAAAATCATTGGGTCACTGTTTTGCTCTTATCGTAACGCTTACTTAGCCATATAATTAGTAGAATAGATATTCCAGCTATAATCAATTCTAAGGGATGTTCATCTAAGAAGCAGAGAATACAAGACCAGTAGGGGCCGAAAAAATAACCAATCGCAAGAAAAACTGTAGCCCATAAAAAAGCCCCGCTATACGCAAAAAGAGCAAAGCTTGTATAAGTGAGTTCTGTCATCCCCGCGAGAACGCCAGTAAGATGCCTCACTCCCGGGATAAAATATCCAAATGTAAGAGTCCATTTCCCAAGATATTCATACCAATCATGTGCTTTCTTTAAGCGCGCTTCATTGATACCAATCCACTTACCATACTTTTTAATAATAAAATGACCTGCTGTTTTTCCTAACATATAGCTTAAGGTAATGCCACACATAGAACCTAGATACGCTGCCATAAGAGTAGGAATTGTATACAAATGCCCTTGATGAATCATAACCCCTGAGATAACCATAAGCGTTTCATCAGGAATCGGAAGAGCAACAATTCCAAGTGCTAGCAAGAAGAAAAGAGCCATGCTTCCATATTGTAATAACCATAGAGAAAAGGTATCGTTTAAATATTCCATAAGCTTGCAATGGTGGTGTGTATTGTGTATGGGATATCAGCTTAGCTAAAATTAACTTTTTTACCAAAGTGTAATGCTAAATAGACCTATAAAAAGCAAAATTAAGGCCTCCTGGGGAGAAAAACAAATTTTTTTCCTCTCTTTTTTATATATAAGTAGAAGCTTTAAAACTTAACTTTTAAGCTATCTTAAAGAGTGAAGAGACAATTATCTTGCTTTCTTTATTATAAGTAGCTTATGAATGTAAGCTAGTTACTGCTCTCTAAAAGAAGAAACAATTGCTACACTATAACATTTATTTTAAATAAAAATATTATAAAGGAGTAAACCTATGCTGATAACTATTGGTATTATTATCACGGTTCTTGCTGTTGTAGCGCTCTCGTTAATAGGAATTTATAATAGACTCATAGAAACGCGCAATCAGGTGAAAAATGCCTGGAGCCAAATCGATGTCCAACTACAGCGTCGCTATGATTTAATACCCAATTTAGTAGAGACAGTAAAAGGCTATATGGAATATGAAAAGTCGACCTTAGAAGCTGTTATCGAAGCCAGGAGCCAGGCAGCTGCAATAAGAGAACAAATAAAAAAAACTGGATTACCGTCCCACCAAGCCATCAAAGAATTAATGAGCACTGAGGCCAGCCTTAAAGCAGGTCTAGGAAACATTTATGCTTTGGCAGAAAATTATCCTCAACTTAAAGCTAGCAACACCATGCATAACCTACAAGAAGAACTGAGTACAACAGAAAATAAAGTTGCTTTTGCTAGGCAAGCTTATAACGATCAGGTATTAGCTTATAATAATATTCAGCAAAAGTTTCCCGCAGCTCTTATCGCTAAATCTTTAGGTCACCAGCCTGCTGAGCTATATGAAGCAGAGTCTGAAGAATCTAAAAAAGCTGTAAAGGTTTCTTTTTCTTCGTAGACAAGAAAAATTAAATTTACTTTAAGTTTGCCAATCTATGCTAAAAGCAAATAAAGGATGAGGATGTAGTTTTTATGGCTATAAACTTTTGGGAAGCTCAGAAAAAAGCGCGTTCAAAAACAAGACTATATTTAGGTCTTTTTTTAGCGCTCACGCTTTTAATTTCCGTATTAGTTGAATATATGATGCGCAATTTAGCTAAAGATAGTTATCATCCTCCCCTCCCTTTACTCGGTTTGGCCTTCTTAATTATCACTTGTGGTATCGCCTTGTTAGAATATAGCCATTATAAGTCACAGGGAGGCGCCTACGTAGCTCGCTCCTTAGGGGCTCGGCTTATAGATGGCCCCGCAAGTAATCTGAAAGAACAACAGCTGTTAAATATTGTGCAAGAAATAGCTCTAGCTTCTTCGTTGCCTGTCCCCCCTGTATACCTAGTGCCCACAGACGCTATCAATGCTTTTACAGCAGGCTTAACACCGGGAGATGCAGTCATCGCTGTTACCAAAGGATCACTAGATAAACTTAATCGAGAAGAACTACAAGGGGTCATTGCGCATGAATTTGGCCATATTTATAATGGTGATATAAAGATTAGCATGCGCCTTGCTGCTATGATAATGGGCTTCTTTTATGCTTTATATATTGGAATGCGAATCCTTCAATTTGCTTCTCACTCTAAAGAAAGAAGAAAAAAAAAAGAAAATAGTCCGGTAATTATTGCAGCCCTTATTATATTTTTGGCAGGAGCTTTAACCTGGATTATGGGCTCTATTTTAAAAGCAGCGGTAAGCCGTGAGCGTGAATATTTAGCAGATGCTTGTGCTGTACAATTTGCAAGGAATTCCGCGGGTATTATTCAAGCCCTTATAAAAATTGAAAAAGCAGCGGATGAAGATATGCCTTTAAAAGGAATGGCTTATTCTCACCTATATTTTAATGATAGAATCAGCTTGACCAATCTATTCTCTACTCATCCCCCTATAAGAAAAAGAATAGTGGCCCTTGAAGGAGGAGAATATATGCCTATAGAATGGCGCCAAGATAAAATTCTACAGCATTAAAATTTATAGAAGATAAACTTTATTAAAATGGCTTTTTTTAGAAGCTCCCCCGCTTATTAAGTAAATTCTTGCTTCTCTTGTTACTTGCGGGGCATCATTTAAAGCAGCCAAATGTTCCCTTAAACGTAGGGAAATTGGTATTCTTTAAATTTATCCCCTTTTTTCTAAACTTTCTCTACTTACAATTTTTTTCTATCAAATAATCTACTGAAGCTCTACCCGGGCCAAAAGCAAAAACAACCAGACTCGCACACAAATAAATAAATGCAAGCTGGGTAAGAAGCTGCTCAGGTGCACTATAAGCATTTAACAAAGCATCATAATGAGCAGTGTAAAGAGCAACAAGCATTACTATAGACAGAGCAAAAGCTGCTAATCTTGCTCCTAACCCTAATAATAGGCAAGCTCCTCCCACTAATTCAATTAGACTAGCAGCGTAAGCATTGAAGAGAGGATAAAAGATACCTAAGCTAGCAAAAGCCTCAGCAGTACCATAGATGTTTTGAAGTTTCCCTAGCCCAGACCAAAAAAATGACCAGCCAAAATATATACGTAGGGCTAGCAAAAATAACGACTGCGAAGTAGCCGCAGCTTTATTAAATTTTAAATAAAAATCTTTTAAAAATAAATTTTTCATCATTAACTCGCGGTAAAAGGTTATTTGTTTTGCCATGCATGGCGTCTTACTGTTTGCTCAAAATAGCTAACAAAATCTGTTGCTTATAACTACTCCAAAAAAATAATGATTTTACCGAATATCGAGATAAATTAAAGAAGATAATAGCATTTTTATTAACTTTTGTGCCCAGCCCTTAATTTCTTCTCACTTTAATCCTACTCCCCTATAGAAAAAGGAAGCCTACAAATTAAGAGGAGACTTTTATTTCTAAGGCTAGAAAAAATTTCTTTTTCATGCTTTTCTTCCCAAAGAAACTTTAAGTTGTATCTTCCCTCGCCTATAAGACTACTACATGCAACACCATTTTGCACTCTCTATCCTAGGAACTTTTGTCTATAACAGGGCGCATTTCTTAAGGGGAACTCCCTCTAAAATAATCTTTTTAGAAAAAAATTGAAGTAAATTTAAAAGCCTGCTTTATTAAGACAAATTAACAGTTAAAGGCAAAATTTTTATGCGTCCCTCCAAAATTATAGATCGAATCAGCCTTGCTATAGCGATAGCAGCGCTATTTTTTAGTTTTATTCTTTTCTATCGCGAGACATTCGAGGCAAAGCAAAGTTTTGCAGCAGCTATTATGTTAGCAGCGCTTGTTTGGTTATCCTATATCATGCTACGTTGTCTATTATTAGCCTTAAAAAAGTAGGTCTAAAAAATGTTAAAGTCATTCATTAGCTGCACTTTCCTCTTGTGCAATTCTTTATCCCTATTGGCAATAGAAACTTCATGCACCTTTGACATAGCGTCGAAAACATACTTAAACATTGAGCCCACTCAGCCTCAGCAACACTTAATAGTGCATAATTATAGCTTGAAAAACATTTCTTCGGAAGTTATCTCCGATCTATTTTTGTCCGTTAATATGGATAGAGAAGAACAAAAACAGATAGGAATACAACAGCTTGAAAAAAAAGAAAGTTTGTGGGGATGGTGGCAAAAGCACCAGTTAAAGATAGCAGAAAATGAAGCTTACTCTTCTTTATTGGGGTGCAGTATAAACTTGCCGTCTAGAAAGGTGCCCTCTAATACGCGTCATTTACAAGAATTTTACTTTGATAATCAATGGCATCTTATAGACCAAGAGCGCCAATTAGGCTATCTTGCCTTAGACAATCATACGCTTGCAGGTTATGAAGAGGTGGCAGATGACCCTTTTTTAGTACTAAGAACAAAAGCTTCGGATCTTGAAAGCTCGTTTGATTTCTCAACATCAAGTAGGAATTTTGCTCATTTAGATATCTTTCCTAAAGAATTTGATGGCTTTGAACCGCAAGATGTTAAGCCGAGCATGCAATGGACAAACAAGTCATCTACTTTATATCCCCAAGAAACGCTTACTTTTTATCCTAATGGCTTTGTAGAACAAACTGTAATTTTAGCAGAACGTACTTTATCTTCTTCTATCGTGTATCTTACCTCTGCTTATCCTATCGTCCAGCTTATCAATCATACTCCTGAAGAGATTATACTTGAAAACCAGAAGAAAATTATAGCTCCTCAAAGTACATATGATTTTGAAGTCCCTATATGGACTGTAGAGATAAGAGCCAAGGACCCTACCGGAACCCTTACGCTTGTGGGGCAAAATTGCGAAAAACATCTATGGACTCTTGGATCAAATGTAGTGGACATAGGAACAAAGAAAGATGTGGGCACCACCTTGCTAACCGTCCGTTATGATTTAGAATTGAAGAAAAGTCCCAATGTTTGCATTGTCAACTCTAGCGCGCACTTTGATCATACCTCTCCTTACTTTGATTTATCTTCGCTTAGTAGCCCCACGGAAAAAATATGGTGGCAAATATCTACGGATGCCAATTTTGATTATCTTATTCCTAACTTTCAAGGCATAGAGGATTTTAAAAATAGAGTGATTGTTGATAAGCTAACTGAGACTTTTTTTAACTCCCACACAAACTACTATTTTCGTGTTAAAACTTTACAAGATAGCTGTTGGAGCGAATGGTCGACACCCTTTAAATTTACTGTGGATAAGCCTAAACCTATTGCTCATCCCCTGTTTAAAAAGACAGGTGAAAAAGAATATGAGATTAGTTGGGAACCCTCCGAATTTTCAGATACGCAATATCATATTTTTGCCTCCAATGCATTAGATTTCATCCCCTCTCTCTACACGCACCAGCAGTTTAATTGGCTGGATCATGATCAACAGTTATTTGATGAAGTCAATAATTGGATAATCTCTACATCCAAGTGTTCCATAAAAATTGGGTCCGATTATGCCTTTTATCGCATTATCGCCGAAAGAGAAGGACAATACTCTACACCTTCACCTCTTATTCGGGTGTATGATTATGAATTAACTATTCCCCGTACCGTACTTCAAATCCCAAGCTATTCATTACAAGAAGAAGCTAGAAGAATAGAGTTTCCGCCCCCCTATGTCCATCTAGCAGTGCCTTTTCATCCGCCTATTTTCAAAAGTGCAAATGCTCCTTCCCTCTATCCTAACTATTATGTCCAACCTTCTCATATAGAGCCAAGCATTTGGCTACATTTACAACCTTTTTTCTTACCTGAGAATCACCCAATTAAGCCTCGACTAGATCGTCTCTTTAGTAAGCGGGTGACTCAAAATAAAGAGACCTTGCAAAAGGCAGGATTCATGCAGCCCACTCCTATGCGTTTTAGTAAAACCATTGTAACAAGAAATAAGAATATTCCTGGTTTCATCTTTAAATTTTTTGGAGATGATCAAATGGAAATTAATGATTGGCAGCGTTGTTATGCCCGTGTCACAGGCGCTATTTCTATCCAAGAGGCGTTGAATCGGCACCATATTAATCACCTCTTTGTAGTTCCAACTAAATGGATATACCCTTTACCGGAGGCTCCCTATCCTTCAAAACAAACTAATCTACAAAGAAAAAATTTTATCGTTATAGAAAACGAAATTGATATTTACTCTGGAAAAGAAAATAATAAAATGTGGAAAAGTCCTATAATTAATCAACATACTCTTTCTTGGATTTATATCCTCCTTCAGGAGCTAGGACTTAATGACTCCCCTTATAATTTTAACATGCCCATCACTAAAGATAATAGAATTGCTTTTGTGGATACTGAACATCATCATAAATGGCCTGTACCTTTAAAAAAGCTTTGGCAGTTTTTGTCTCCCCCGATGAGAGATTTTTGGAATCACTTATGTGAGGAAAAAAACTTATAAAAAGCTTTTTCTTCTGTATTTGCCTAAAAAATTTATGTTTTTAAAATTGTTAATTCTCTCAACTCCTCCTCAAATATCTATCTGTCTATCCTTCTGTCTTTTATGAAATAACGCGCAAAAATTACTTTCTCTTAAAAATATTTATCTGTAATAAATAAATTTATAGTCGCTATAAGAAATTTGTTTACATATTTTTTTACAAGGTTGATTTTATGAATCCTTTATCATCTCCGTGTTCAACGAGCTCATCTATCCAGCCTTCCACGCCAGAAGCTCATTCCTCCAATCTCTCACCTATTTCTTCTATTTCGGCCAGTGGACGCGATGCTATTAATCAAAAAATAATCAATTTGGTTAGAGAATTTAACGAATTAAATATGGAAAATAAAAGGTTAAATAAAAAATATTGTGATTTAGAACAGGAAAAAGAAAATTATAGATCAAAAAATGAAAAATTAGAGAATAAATATAAAACCCTTAAAATAGTAAATGATAAATATAAGACACAAAACGCCCAGTTAAGCCAAGAATGTACCACTATTAATACACTTTATCATTTGCTTTTATCCTCACCCGTTACAAATAGATTTAAAAAAGAGCATGAGACCTCCGGCGGAGACTTATTATTGCATTTTAGTAACAAAATTAGTACCTTATGCAATAGAATTGAACTAGAAGAAATTGGAAATAAAGAATTAAGCTTATCTAGCCAACAAGAAAAATTGAATATTTATATCAACACTTTCAACGAAATTAAAAAAGAGATCATCGAAAGCCTTCTTATGGACACCTTGATAGACATGAATACTAGAAACGAAAAAGAACCTATCCGCGATATAGATAGAAATGTATACATTGATAAATTTAACTTTATGTTAAAGAATTTTCGTAAAATGGGCAAACTTCTTCAAAGCTTAACGGTAAAGTTATATCCCCATGACCCCAGATTGCAAGCTTTAACGCGTTTTTATTATTGGGGCTCTGCTGAGCCTCAGGTCATCTACCTAGCTCCAGGCGATACTGAAAAAGAAATATTTGAAGCTTCAAGCTCTATTACTGAAAGGCTTATCCGTTGGAGCTTCCAAGAAGTTGATACGCCGGAAAATCTTATAAAAAAGAAAGAAAATAGCAACCACTCCTTTTCACAGCCTTTATAAGACAAAGACTTAAGTAAAAATACTTCTAGCAAATGCTTCCAAAAATAAAACCTGAATTGTTTTCGTTATCATCTAGCTTAGTAAATTACTTTTACACTGCTTTTTCCTCAGCTTTATAGTAATATCCCCATACGCCTTTGATAAGCTTGCTTAAAAGCCCATAAATAGCCACGCCCACAATCACTCCTATTCCTGCGTAGATAGCTCCTTCAGAGGTAAAGGAAATGCCTATTTTATAAGATTGCCATGTTAATTTGGCAATTTTCCAATCACCATACTCTATAAATAAAAAAGGCTTAAAATAGATAGAAGCTTGCTGCAATGCTTGAAAGCTGTCATTGAGTGTATAGTAACGTTCAAGCATATTATTCATTAAAGTACCTTGCAGCTGGAAATCCGCATCTGTGCTATTCAAGAATTTAGCAATATACTGCTGTAAAGATTTTCCTGTAACCGAAGCGGCGCTTTGCATTGCCTGCAGCTGAATTTTCAATTCTTCAACATGCCCTAATAAATTCTGTTGGTATTGTTGGATAAATAAAGGAAATTGAGAAAAAGCTAAAGCACCCATGACAGCAAACAATCGATCGATTAGACCTACTAAGCCCTTAAGCACTAATGATCCCCTGGATAATAAGGCTCTACATGGACGGTGACATCCCTGACCGCCGGCCAAGCTTTTTGAATCTCAGCACGCACATTTTGAGTAATTTGATGAGCTAACGTTACAGACATATGAGGATCGACTTCAATATCAATATTAATATGAGCATCCGGCCCATACTGTTGAATGCGTATTTTTTCTGTTTCTTTCACTCCTTTCACGCTTAAGGCAGCAAACCTTACCTTATCAAAATATTCTTTAGCAGGAATTTTATCAATGAGCTGATAAAGATTATTTTTTGCTGCATATACTCCTATACCTATCATAAAGCCTGCGATAGCTTGAGCTCCTAAATGATCAGTTAAAGCACTTAAAGCAGGATAATAACTTCCTAAAATTAAGGCCAGGGCTGCTATAGCACTCGTGATGCCATCCAAACGATAATGCAAGGCATCAGCGGCTAAAGCAGGACTGTTTTGCTTTTTAGCTGTATTTATCACCAATCGATAGCAAATTTCCAATAAAACAACAGCCAGGGCAGGAATTATCCATGCATGAGCTGTTACAGCCTGTAACTCGTTGTTATCTACAAAAAGGTGAAAAAACTGTTGAAAGAAGGCCAACAAGCCAATAAAGACTATGACTATGCCAATTTGCATTCCTACCAAAGGCTCGAAGCGCCCATGTCCAAAGGGATGGTTCTTATCTGGAGGTCGCTCAGCAAATTTTATAAAATAAATTAAAGAAATACTAAAAAAAACATCTACAAAACTTGAGATAGCATCAAGTGTTAAAGCAGAACTGCCAAAAGCCCATGCTCCCATGCTTTCAGCCCAGATAATAAGTAAACGTATATAAACCCCTCTTTTAGCAGAAAGGATAAGCTGACGATTACGCTCGCGACGAGCTATGGATACATAGGAAGGAAGTTTAACAGGATCAGGATAATGGCTCATAAACTTAAAATATAAAGAATGGAGGATAAACGATAAAGAATTATATTCCTTCTCTCTGCAATGGGATTATCAAAAGTACTTCTCGCCCCTAAAGGCGGATAAATTAGCTTACTAACGCTGATTATCGGATGAGATAATAGGCTAAAGCCTTTCAAATCATCTCCTAAGCTGTAAGCTAACTCATTAACTTTTGTTTTTCCGCGCAAGTCAATTGCATGGCAGGGCTTACTAGATTTGTAAGCATAGATTGCTCTTGGGCTGATTAGATTGTCAAGATAAAGCTTTTTATATTTACTTATTTAAGACTACTTCATCTGCTAACATGCCAGATAAATGAAGAGAGGGTATGCTGTTTATTTTTTATTTAGCCTAATTTCTGAAATGCTTTATTACAATTTACTCCCTTTACAGAAATAGTTTTAAGCGCTACTATAATATAAAGTAATATTTAATCGTAAGCCTTTAAAATGGAGCCATTTAAATGGTTAATCATGATTCCTCTCCCCCCTCTTTACTCCGAAAGAGCTTTACTATCATTTGGCGGACTTTAATCACGACTCTCTTAGCCGTTTTAATGGGTATAATTTTTTTACCCTCTATTCTTTCCACCAAGTGGGGGAATAAAGAGCTAGAAAGACTAATCAATTCCCAGATTGCAGGAAAAATAACTTTCCAACATTTAACGCTTAGCTGGTTTGGGGAGCAAACATTAACACATACTTTCCTTTTCAATAAGGAAGAGCAAAAAATTGGGTCATTAGATAGAGCTGTTGCAAAAACTCCTCTTTGGAAGCTACTTTATAATCAGGGAAAAAATGGAAATTTCGAGTTTAGTAGGCTTAATGCAGAAATTATTCAATATCCTGAAGGCCATACAAACATTCATTATGCCCTGCAAGCTAAGAATTCCCCTAACATATCCTTCAAGAAACAATCATCAGCAATTTCATTGAAAGACATGTCCCTATCTACTTCACTTGAAAAAGATAAAGATAATTATATTTATATAAGGGGACATACTGTTAGAGACCAGCAAGAGGGTTTTTTTAATCTCCAAACTTCAATAAATCATCAGAAAAACAGCTCTAAATTTGCTATTTCCCAGCCTTTCAATTCTCAGCCTATAGAAGCTATTCAATTGCACCTCGAGGCAAGAGACTTCCCCGTGGGTGTATTGGATGAAACAATAACCCTTTTAGATCCTCGCTATCGTGGCCTATTAACGGCCTTGTTAGGAGAAACATTAAACTTGCAACTTCACCAATCTAGCAATCCAGAGGGAATTGCTTTGAAGTTAGATATTAAATCACCTTGGGTGCAAGGCATGATAAGTGGCTTATTAAAAGATGATCGCATCCTTGTAAAAGAATCGGATTCTATTGAAATTAATTTACAGCCTCATTTTGTAAATCTTATTAACCAGTTCGTTTCTGAGCATCATAAATTTCAGCTCAAACACGCTACTAAAGGACATTTTAATCTAAATGCCATGGAATTGGTGGTTGCTTCTGGAAAAAAAAGTAAGAACTACATTGATGTTATCAATTCCTATATGCAAGCAAAGTTAGTAATCGATCAAGCTGATCTGTCGTTCTCACAACCAATAGGAAATATTTCTTTGAAAAAATTTAATCTGATGCTTGATGCATTAGATAAAAGCAGTAAAATCATCCTTAACATTAATAGCCAAATTCTAAGAAATCATTCTCTTACTCAGATGAATTTCAAGGGTCAGCTAAATAAGATTTTTAAGCCTAAAATTGCTAGCTTGTTAAAAAATGCAGAAATGTCATTGGATCTTAAAGGGCTTCCGCTTTTACTTGTGGAAGAGATGAGTAGTCATCGTCATTTACTTGTAGACACTTTAGGTCAGACTTTTGATGCGCAAATTAATTTTTCTTATAAAGACTTCCCTCTTCTTGCTCTTAAATTTACTTCTGACACCCTTGACATGGATACTATCTACTTAAACTTCTCACCTCATCTAACCTTAATGGAGCCTACCAGGATTAATTATCAACTTTCCTCTTCATTATTAAATAAATGGGGCCTTCATAAGTATTCTATAAAATCTCAAGGCTTGGTACCCATAGAAGTTATCCTAAAAAAAATAGAAATACCTACGCTTGATATTGAAGGATTGAGAAAAGCAACTCTTGCTGCTCAGATCAGTATCCCGCAAATTAATCTTATTAGCTTTAACAATGAAGGGCTGCTTGAAGTTACCCACGTTCAGGGAGAACTGGAAGGAAAGCTGTTAGGGAGAAGTAGAACAACTTTTACAGCTAAATTGGCTCCTGCCCCTAATAATCTGTCTTTAAAGCATTTGCTGGGTACGGAGGCTGATCTGCAATTAATTGCTGACATAGAAAATAAGCCTGCAGGAGTAATGATAGAAGAACTTAAAGCAGAAATTAACAGTTCTTTAGGGCAAGCCCAATTTAGCGGACGCTTAGAAAATTTTGAAAAACTTTTTCTTACTTCCCCTGCTACGATTAGCTACACCTTGACACCTAAGGCTCTAAAGGCTTTAAGCCTTAACACTACCTCCCTAAAGGAGCCTTCAAAAATTTATATAAGCATGGAGGTAGACAAAAAGGGCATCAACTTCCTGGACTTAACATCTTCAAATTTTAAAGGTTTTATCAAAATTGATCAGCTCAAACTGTCCGAAAATGCAGGCGCTCTTCACCATTTGTCCCTACCGTGGGAAGTTAAGGAGGTTGATAATAGCATTCACCTGCAAATCGAAGGTCTAACTAACTTATATGGTGCCCACGAGGAGGGCTCGATAAATGGCTTAATCCGCCTAAGTAACTGGGGAGAGGGAGGCCAATTAAATTTTTCTAAAATGCAGCTACAAAGCAAGCTTAAACTTGTTAACTTTCCTGTCATTCTTCTAGAAAAAATTAGTGGATATCAGGATTTGAGCATCCTTATAGGAAAATCGTTTAATATGGATGCTTTGATTGATCTCTCCAAATTTAATCAGCCAGAAGGCCATATGCAGTTAGCATGGAGTGGCAAAGGAACTAAAGGACAAGGAGATTTCAAAATTCAAGAGGGAATGATTATAGCTGAGAGCAGCTCCCCATGTACCGCTCAATTTACCTTAACTCCCGAGCGCTTTCAGATCATTCGGCAACGCATGCTAAATCCAAATAAAAGATCACCACACGTTATTTTAACCGATTCCTCCACAATTTTATTGGATATAAATTCCCTTGCCTTTCCCTTGCAGGCTAACGATCATCCTCATTGGTTAAACGCAAGTATCAATTCTCACATCTACGTGGATCATCTAAATATTGACGATAAAAGCACTCCTAGCCATGTCTGGATTAAAAACATTCAAGGAAAAGTTAAAAGCCAGCAGCTAGCCCAAAGCATTGCTTTTTCTTTGAAAGGAGAACATGGCGTGGTATCCGATCATTCCTCTCTTCCCTTTTCAGTCATGGGTCAAATGACTCATTTATTTACCCCCTCTGGTAAGTTAAACACGGATAATTTAACCATGTCGCTTAAGGCTCAATGTAAGCAGTTTCCTGTCAAAGCTTTAACTCAATTTGCAAGTGTAGGAAATCTTTTACCTCAACGCATTTCGGCCATTTTAGGCGATGAGGTAAACGCTGATGTACGTATCGAGATTGATCGTTTACATGGGCCCATCATTGCTAATTTAAATGGAAAAAGAGGAAGCATTGCTTTAGATGCAACCTTAAAAAAGGGTATTTTAACCCTTAACCAAGATTTTCACACCCAGGTAGCTCTCACCCCCGAATTAGGTAAATATATATTAGAAGATATTTTTCCTTTAACTAAAGGATTAATTGGGTCGGATAATCCTCTTAATATTAATATTAAGGCAGCAGGATTTAGCTTACCCATCAAAAACTTCGATATTAAAGCGGTTAAAGTAGGCTCTGCCTCTTTAGAACTTGGAAAAGTACGTTTTAAGAAAGAGGGGCAATTAGGTTCTATTCTAAGTCTGTTTAACACGACTAAAAGCGATAATATCTGCGTGTGGTTTACACCTTTATACATAAATATGCAGGCAGGGAAGATGCTGTTCCAGCGTATGGATATGTTAATTATGAATACATACCCTATCGCTACCTGGGGAAGTGTAAATCTGGATAAGCACCGCGTGGATATGACAATTGGCCTGACGGCTCAATCTTTAATTAACGGCTTTAACATCACCGGTTTGAAAGAAGATTACATGTTACACATCCCTTTTAAAGGCAAAATTAACCATGCTTCTATCGATACAAAAAGAGCAACAGCAAAGATTGCGGCTTTAGTAGCTGCTAATCGAGGACCTGAAGGAAGGTTAATTGGCACTGCGCTGCATATTGCTGCAGGTGGCTTAAAAGAGGAAAAAGCTCCTGCTCCTACGACTCATCCTCTTCCATGGACTACAGCAAATGGAACGCTGAGTTCGGACGAGACATTACCCCCTAATTCCAGTTCTTCTAGCCATCCTTTGCATAAGGTAGAAGAAAAAGCTTCGTCTTTGTTGCGTAATTTATTGCCCTTTTAGGTTAAAGTACCTTTAAAAAAATGTACGCAAAAATATTTATAATTTCTTTTCTCTCCCAAACCGTAATTCTTGACCACCTTTTAGAATAATAGAATTTTTGGTAAGGGGGCGCTAAGCATCTAAGAATGATTGTATGGCGTTCTCTCAAATTTATAAGGGGATATTTTAAAATTCCTCTTTTACTTTCTCAACGCCATCAATCTAATCATCGATAGATGTAATAGCTCAGACGTATAGATCTTACAAAAAGAGTCATCAATAAAATATTAAGTCCTTTTGGCATGCTAGATTTGCTATTGTAAAGCCATGAATGCAGATAACCCACATGCCCTACCATCTATTTCCGGTAAAGAGTTTAGTTCTTTTCCAGCTTCCATTCACATTTGACCTATCCAAAAACCTGTTAAACTAAACGTAAAAAATCCTGGCCATTATCCTTTCAAGGGCACTATATCCTCTAAAGTCTTTCTTGCCTGGCTTCAGCAGCCCTGTTTGATATTAGATTTGATTGGTAAGTCCTGAAGAGCCCTCAATTTGGCTGAGGCTATCTAATCGCCTCCGCCATATAGCAACTTCTGTGGGTAGCTTTTCTTTTAATTCTTCGTAGTTAAGCTTTATTGTTTGTTCGGAGGAATAAATTGTTCTTTTATCAGAAATTTGAAATTGCTGGCTCTTAACTGAAAAACTGCTCTCAGTAAAAAAACAAATTTTAGCAATTAAAGGAAATGCTTGAATGTTCATTTTCAATAAAGCATTTTTATCGATTTCTTTCAAAGCAGCGGCAGCAGACATTTTGGCATCTCGGTCGCCCTTCTCTAGAATTTGGATGAGATCATCTAGCACTCCTTTGGAGAGCTCGCCTCCCTGCTGTACCACTGTGCCTAGGGCACTGATAGCAAAACTTTTGGCACTGTAGTCGCCCTCTAGGAGAATTTGGAAGAGAGCATCTACAACCCTCTTAGTAAGCTTACATTCATACTTTGTCCCTGCTCCTAAGGTCCTGGCAATAAACATTTGCGCCTCAAAATCAACCTCCTGCTCTTGGAAAATTTGGATAAAAGAGTCTAGTGCTTTTTTAGGGAGCTTTCCTCTTCGCTGTGCCACTATTCCTAGGACGTGGGCAGCAGAACTTATGGCAGCAGAATCGCCTTTTTTAAGGATCAGGATGAGAGCATTTATCGCTTTTTTAGGAAGCTTGCTTCCTTGCCATGCCACTGCTCCTAAAACGTGGGCAGCAGAATTTATGGCGACAGAATCGTCCTCGTTGAGGATTCGGCTGAGAGCATCTAGTACTTCTTTCGGAAGCTCGCCTCCTTGATGTACCACTTTTTCTAGAACGTGGGCAGCAGAATTTATAGCGGCAGAATCGCCTTCTTTGAGAATTCGGCTGAGAGCATCTAGTGTTTCTTCAGCAAGCTCGCCTCCTTGGTGTGTCACTTTTCTTAGAGCTTCAACAGCAGACGTTTTAGTATATAAATCGCCTTTTGTGAGAATTTGGATGAGAGCATCTATCGCTTTTTTAGGAAGCTTGCCTCTTTGCTCTGCCACTACTCCTAGAACATAGGCAGCAGAACTTATGGCAGCAGAATCGCCTTGGTGAAAAATCAGGATAAGAGCATCTATAGCTTCTGCAGAAAGCTCGCCTCCATGCTCTACTACTTTTCTTAGTGCATCACTAGCCAACGTTTTAGCATATGAATCGCCTTTATGAAGAATTTGGATGAGAGCATCTATAGCTTCTGCAGAAAGCTCACCTTCATGCTTTACCACTTCTTTTAGAGCCCAGCAAGCAGACCTTTTGGCATCAGTATCGCCTTCTTTGAGGATTTGGCTGAGAGCACTCAGTAACTCCTTAGCAAGCTCGCCTTCTTGCTGCGCGACTTTTCTTAGAGCCCAACAAGCAGACATCTTGACAGCAGAGTCACCTTTTCTGAAAAGTTGAATGAGAGCACTTATCGCTTCTGTAGGAAGCTCGCCTCCATGCTCCACCACTTCCCTTAAAGCATTACTAGCAGACATTTTGGCATCACGCTCGCCATGCTTGAGAAGTTGGGTGAAAGCATTTATTGCTTCTCCAGGAAGCTCGCCTCCATGCTGTGCAATTTCTATTAGAGCCATATCAGCAAACAATTTATGATGTAAATCGCCTTCCTGGAGAATTTGGATGAGGGCATCTAGTGCTTTCTTGAGAAGCCCGCCTCCAAATTTTACATCTTTTCCTAGTCCTTCGATAGCAGACATTTTGGTATCACAATCGCCTTCTTTGAGAATTCGGCTGAGAGCATCTAGCGCTTTTTTAGAAAGCTCACCTTCATGCTGTGAAACTGCTCCTAGGACACCTGCAGCAGACCTTATGGCATCACGATCGTCTCCATGGAGAAGTTGGATGAAAACATTTATTGCTTCTTCATTAAGCTCACCTTTATGATTTACCGCTGCGCATAGAACATAGGTAGCGTAAACTTTGGCATCACGATCGTCTTCCTGGAGAAGTTGGGTGAGAGCTTTTACCGCTTCTCTAGGAAGCTTGCCTCCTTGCTCTACCTCATCTCTTAGAGTCTTAATAGCAGACATTTTTACATCATAATCGCGTTCTTGTAGAAGTTGGGTGAGAGCATCTAGTGCTTCTTCTGGAAGCCTATCTCCTTGCTGTGCCCCTGCTCTTAGAACATAGATAGCGGTATCTTTGGTATCACGATCGCCTTCTTGGAGATCTATGATGAGAGCATTTAGCGATCCCTTAGCAAGCTTGGCTCCTTCTTGTATCACTTCTCTTAAAGCCCTACTAGCAGATACTTTGGCAGCACGATCGCCCTCCTTAATAATTTGAATGAGAGCCTCTACTGCTTTCTTAGCAACCTCGCCTCCTTGTCCTGCCACTTTTTTTAAAAGATAGATAGCGTCTTTAGCACCATAATATTTAACGTGGTCCTTAACAACCCCAGCAATAAATCTCACTATTTCTGGAACTAACCTTTGTCCTGCCCTAATGAGGTTTTCCACGTTCGCTAGCGTATTTTCCGTGGCCTGTGGGTCGGATAATAATCTTTCGATAGTATAAGTTATTTTAGGATGAGTAAGAAGATTTTTATTTCTAAGCAACATTTCAAAGTTTAAGCCTGATAAGGAGAAATGTGTAATATAGTCTTTCACAAGCTCAACGAAGCCTTCGTATTGCCTTACCTGAGCAGGATTTTGGCACTCTTCAAAACAATTTGCAATTAAATTGAGCTCACTTCTGGCAGCTAGATCGCGAGGATCAGCAAAAAGATCATCAAAAAAAGATTGTAGCGGGTTTGAATCTAAATAACGTCGATTACGTGAAGTAGACAAAGAAAGATAGCCGGCAATCATGCGCATAACTAAATTATAACGAGGCTCAAACTTATAATTATGCACAAAATCCTGGCATGCTTGTCGATTTTCTCCTCGTAGATATTGATTGGCAACTTTTGAAGCGGTTAAAAATTCTTGAAAAGTTAAGTGAATAAAGTACCCTTTTTCTTCTGGAATGCGAAGCAGCCCACAATCTATAAGCTCGTTGGCTGTGATTTCTTTACCTCTAAAGTGATCAATTTCTTCCTCCTCCAAATAAAGGGTATTTGTTTTCATGGCAAAATTAGCCATTTCTTCAAAAGCTATGGCTATTTTGGCTACTTCTTGATTATAACGCAGGTTTTTCTCTGCAAGAATTTTCTCCTTGGTTTGATTGGATTTGCCTTGATCAATTCTCCTCAAAAGAAACCATTTATACATCCAATTAACAATCCGTTCGTAAATAGCCGTCATCGTAATGGATTGAGTAGAATCAAAAACCTCTGGATCTTCGTTAAAGAGGCAGCAAAGAAGAGTCAAGTTAATGGGAATTTGCGCAAGACTTAAGACCTGGGGAGAGCTTTGAAATAAGTGGTAAAGTTTTTGTTTTTTATCTTCTGATTGAACTTGTTTGAAAAATCTATCGATATAACGTTCGACCCCTTCTTTATCAAAGCCTAAAAGCTCTAGCTCACAAGAACGGTTAAAAGAGCAGCTTCCAGGTCTTGAGGTAATTAGAATATGGGGAAATAACTCTTTTAGCTCCTTAAAGGCTGTAGCCAGGCTTGTATTTCCTTGAGCTTCTGCAGAAAGCTCGTCATAACCATCTAAAACAAGAAGAGTTTTTTCTCGCAAAGTGGCATCGTTTATACAAGCCTCAATTGCTTTTGAATCAATTTTGCCTGCATATTCCCTAGCAATAAGATCAGCGGGAGTATACTCTTTATCAGCAGGATATTTCTTTAAAGTAAGGTTTCTTAAAGGAATCCAAAAAAGATAAGAAAAAACGCCTTGCCAAAGCTCTTCTTTTGCCCAGCGATAGGCAATATAGTGGCATAAAGTGCTCTTACCAATTCCTGCCGCGCCTTGAATGTAAATTCTTTTAGCGTTTTCTTTTTCAAGGCTTTTGTGCTCGAAAAGCTTTTCAATTTCAATATTCTCTTTAGACTCATAGATAGTTTCAGAAGTTGGGAGGCGTTCATCTTGTATTTGCTCGGAATGTTTATCAAGTGCTTGATCACGCACTCTTCTTTCTTTGCTTTCAATGATCCCTAAGCGCACATAAATTTCTTCTAAAGGAACTTTAAATTCCCACTCTTGCTCTGCTTTGATCCTAAAAATAGAAAGGGTCTTCTGAGAAAGGTAAAGGCTTTGAAGAGAGTTAATGAAAGTTTGTGGATTTAGGGGTACTTGAGACAAAGGCTGCAATGCATGGTATTGAATAGTAGAGCTAATAAGCAGCCTTGCATTCTGCTCTAAGTGGATTTGACTAGCGTTAGCCTGGACATTAAAATGTCCAGGCGTGGCTTGCAAAGCGTTAAGACTGTGCTCACAACCATCTAACCCATCAGCGGAGCGTGGTTCTGATGGGCTGCTTACTTTGGGTGGCTTCCAAACACCCCCTCGGCTAGCACTTGAGCCGTTTTGTCAGAAGGATTTGCCACCACTGCTGAGTAAGAACGAGCTTCTTGATTCACCTGGCTCACCCTTGCTTTTCCTCCTTCTGCACCCATTACTAAGCTTTTTGCATCTTCGCCTATCTGATGATGTTCATCTATAGCGCTCCCTTCCCGGGTTGTTTCCAAAGGTTCAGGAGGCTGCAGAGGGGCTGGAGCGGAAATAACGGAAACTGAACCTTCTAGCTGTTCTTCCTCATCGGCATCTCGCAACGGGCTCAGCAGATTTTGTCCCCATAAATACCCCTTTTGCTCTAATCTAGAAGCGCAAACCAGGCCGATTAATTTAGCACTAATCGATAAATAAAGCTCTTTCTCCTGTTCAAAATAACGCGTTTTTTCTTCTTCGGTAGAAAGAGCACGTAATTGTTGTATTAATTCAAGTGTTTTTCTAGGTTTTTCAGCATCTAAAATCGTAGGGTTTGATTTAATACGCTGGATAATTTTTGCTTGATCATTTAGAAGAGCTAACTCTTTCCGTTTAAAAGTGCTATAAGCATTGTCTCTTACCTGTTTAGCTTTAAGATAGGTAAATTTGGGCAAATCCTTTCCTTTTTTACCTTGGGCTAAACGTTTTATGATCCCATCATCTAATTCTGCATTGCGTCCACTAAAAATAAGGTTAAAAAGTCGCTGTCCATACTTGGCTGTATAATAAGCGATCTCTTCAGGCAAATAATTTTTATGAGTTAATTCTTTACTATGTAAAAGTTTAAAGCCTACTTGCTGGAGAGCCGAGCCTAATAAAGTTTGTTGCGAGATAGGAAGGTCTGCGGCACCGCTTTGCCCATTAACGACATGATACACAGCGGACCGACACACATAAGCTTCATTAGCAAATGTGCTAGCTAGAATTTGACGAAATTGATGCTCTGTTTGCAGCTGAGCTGTTTTTATAATGTTTTGGCGTAGTGAATCTTTTAACTTACGACAACTTTCTTCCAACATAGCGCAGTTCTTTTGCTTTTTTTCAATGATCTCTTGGATATCTGGATCATCACTGCTATCACCTAATCTTTTTAAGGCGGCCAACTCTTTATCTAATGCTTGCTTTTTTGCCTCTAATTCATCCATTAAAGGCTTTCTTTTACTCTTTAAAGCTAGGATTTGTTCATAGCAATCTGTACATTGTTCTAAATGTTCGACATAGAGTCTGTTAAGGGCCGCAATGATAATATCTTGTGCTCGTACTGGTAAAGGATCTAATTGGCTTAGCTGTTGTATTTTAGCATTAAGGGCTTTTAAATGATGGCCGCGTATGTTTTCTACCCCTTGAAAAATGGTATCATAATCCTGCTGGCAAAGTGAGATGTGAGTTCCTTGGGCCTCATTAGGCAATTCTGCCTCAAGAATTTTACCTAACCTTTTTTTAACAAGATCTTTAAATACTTGCCATTCCTCTTGCTCCAAGCTAGCATGCAGGGAGAATAAACTTGCCGCCATTTCTTGAACATGTTTTTGATATTTATATTCTTTAAATATTTTGGTAAATTCTTCTTCAGAAAAAAGCCTCTCCCCTTGAATTAAGGGATTATTTTCTTCATCGTGAAGAAATTTGGGATAGATTTCTTTATCTTTGGCTATGGTATCTGTATAAGCATTAGAATCTCGTTGGGAAGCAGAGGTCATCTTAAATAGCTCTTCCGAGATGCTATAAAAACCATTAATAATAGCGTTGGTAATGTGTCCTTCATAATCGAGCCCTTCCCTTTTAATCCTTGCTTTTGCATGCTCAAAAAAAGAGTTTTCTCCTATAAACGTGGTCAGAATAGAAGTATCAATATCGGAGGTTAATTTGCGACTGCCAGGAGCTTTAATAGCAATCTTGCACTTTTGCGACTTCTCTAATCCTGTAGGCACATGAGCTGTTTTTTGCGTGACTATAAATTCGTACCATTTCGCTGTAAAGGTATACCCATCAGTAGCTGTTCCCGCTATCCTACCTTCTATTCCTGCTGCTAGATTAAAATAAGAAGAAGGAAATATTCTTAAAATGGCTTCTCGGTAGCTGGCATAGTCGACTATATCGCGGTCTTCTATGTGGGCTTGCATCATTTGAGCAGCTTGCTCCTGAGCGCCCGCCTCTAAGCGTAAAGTTGTAACGTAGTGTTTTTTAAGGGTTTCCCAATCGGTGTCTCCTAGTTGTTGAAACCGTTGGATTGCAGAAAAATCTTGTTGAATAGACATAGACATAGTGACCTCTTTGGTTAATTTAATACTATGTTATGAAAAAAATGAGCCTCCTAATAAACTGAGAAGGGGTAATTAATTTCTTCCCATCCTTTGATTTATCCATATTCAAGGGTAGTTAAGAGTTTTAGTTTCATGCAAGTTTTTTTTAATTTGAGCATAGGTCGTAAGTATTAAAAATATTTTTATCGAAGACTTTGATGATCTAGCCACCATCCGGCAAGTTAATTTCATGGAGTATATAATTTTTGAAAAAGGGTCCTCCAACTTGTAACATATGTTTTAAATCAGAATTTAAATTAAGGATTAACCTTTCATACCTTCAGGGGTACATTTTATCAAAAGATAAACAACTCCAAGAACTCGGAAGAGCCGGCACAGGGTAGGCATCTTGGGAGGCTGCCCTAATTGATTAACAATAAAGGTAGATAATCTTTGTAATTGTTGACGCAAGTGACGGTGAGTAAAGATATAGGCCAGCAAGCAAAGACATATAATTACGGCTAAAGCTATAATCCTTTGCTCATTTTTAAATAATGCCCAATAGATTTAGTGACGAGCAGATGCCCTTGCTGCCATCTACAAACACGCCTTGAACTTAAAAAAATGAGCCATTCTTGCTCGGCGGCCCTAGACTGGAAGGTTTTATTAATCTGCTGATGGGCCAATTTTTCTTTTAACTAGGTTTAAAAAATTAAAAACCATGATTTAAACAATCATGGTTTATAAAATTTCTAGTTAGAAATAAGGGCGTCTATTAATCGTAATTTCTATCACGATTAGAACGCTGTCCTCCTCTAGAATAGGAATCTCCACCGTTGCCACGAGGGCTTCTATTATCACGGCCACCACCTGCACCTGGCTGGCGCTCTTGGGCGGGACTTAAATGAAGGTTACGCTCTAAGAAAGGCTTTTCATTAAGCTCGTGAATGCATTTTGCAGCTTCATCATCAGCTTCCATTTCTACAAATCCAAAACCTTTAGATTTGCCTGTATACTGATCTTTAATAATTTTAATGGAGACAACAGTTCCAAAAGCTTCGAAAAGAGGCTTTAAAGTCTCTTCACTTGCTTTCCAGGATAAATTGCCTACAAAAATTTTCTTCATATGGACTCCGTTTTGAAATATTATATTAGTTTTTTACTGTAATTTTTTATTTTTTAAAAGCAAGTATTTAATAAGAAGAGTTAGCATTAGGGTGGTAAGTAACCGCTCTCCTTTGCTAACTTTTACTTAAATGCTTAATTTATAAATTTTTAGATCCTTGTGGCTTACAATCGTAAGGATGTGAAAGAATATTAAAAAAATTTAGCATGAATTCTAGTAATTTAATAAAGTAAGATTATTTTATGTAATTGATAATGCTTTTATTTACCTGTATTTCTAGCTTCTATACTTTATTTAGTAACTAAATCTGCCTACATCATTTTATTCAAGCTGCGAAGTTAAAAAATTGGAAAACCATGGCTTAAAACCATGGTTTTTAGAAATCGTTTAAGATCGATAATCTTATTACTCAGATGCAAAAGATCTATCTCGATTAGAACGTTGACCACCCCGGTGATAGGAGTCCCCACCGTTGCCACGATGACTTCTACCGCCCTGAGGGCTGCCTGCGCCAGCTTGACGTTCTTGGGCGGGGCTCAAGCGCAAATTACGTTCTAAGAAAGGCTTTTCATTAAGCTCATGAATGCATTTTGCAGCTTCATCATCAGTTTCCATCTCAACAAATCCAAAACCTTTAGATTTGCCTGTATACTGATCTTTAATAATTTTGATGGAGACAACAGTTCCAAAAGCTTCGAAAAGAGGCTTTAAAGTCTCTTCACTTGCTTTCCAGGATAAGTTGCCTACAAAAATTTTCTTCATATGGACTCCATTTTGGGTTGGTTAACAACTGCAATATTTAAGTAGAAAAAGAGAGATCTAAAAGAAGTTCTTAAGCGCTAGGAAAGAATGATTTATAAGATAAAGGCTAATTGAAACGAGCCTTTAGACCTTATAAGTAAACTCTGTTGGGAAATCTTGAAAATTTGACATCTAATGAAGCCCAAACATAGTCCCAGAGAAAATTAAAAGATTTAAAATTCTCTAGTTTCATAATTTTTCTTACGACTTTAAATACTTATTAGATACTAGCTCGCCTCATTAAATTGCAGATACTCAAATTATCAGCTTTCTTTAGATTAATGTCTACTGATTTGTAAAATTATAATTTTTAGCCAAGCTGATTTTTTTATAAAAGTTTTATCAGCCTACTGAATTTTATACTTTAATTTTTGAAAATAAAGAAATCTATTCACAAAAGCTTCTGTTAAACCATTAAGGGTTTTAGTTAATAAATCGGAAAAATCTTTTTTTGGTGAAGTAATCAGCTCTTGCTTTTCCCAGGTAATTGCTTGATAAATAATTCCTTTTTCCAAAGAGACACGCTTTAGAATAACAGGTTCAAATAAGCGACATGAACAGCTAGCAGTATAGAACTGGTCGATAGAATCAACTAAAACTAGGACATGAAAGAGAGGTAAGAAAGGCTCGTTAGCTTCAGGCAGGAGTGTTGAGCTAATCCCAATTTTGGCAAGTTTTTCTTGAATATGCGCTTTAACTTCTTCTTCATTAATGTCAAAATTCTTATTTTCACCCTTCACTAGCTCTAAAATTATGTGAATATTAGGTTTTAAGTTATATAAATTATCGCTTCCCACCCACTGATTGTCTTTCCAGCTTACGATCCCTGGCAAGGTAAAAGGGAAGCCCTGACTTAAAATAGGATTTAAAGGCTTTTTAAAAGAAAGAAGAGAAGTTCTTAATGATTCAGAGGCTTGAGCAGTAGAAATAGCCGAAGGAGGATGATTGACTTCAGAAGAAAGGCTTGGTAGATCTGCATAGACCATACTAGCTTTCAACAACACCGCTAAAATAAAAGCATAAGCTATCTTTATCATAGACTTCCTTAAATATTAGTTTTTCATAGAAAAAGACAACAGATTAGAAGAGTTGTCATTATTTATTTTAAAGGATTTAAAGAAATATTCGAATTCTGCGCTAGGCTCCGCCACCGATTTAGACAATACTGATAAAACATACAGTTTATTTTTAGCTAAAAAGGCATGTCCCTTAATAGTATAAGACTCATTAGTAATTAAAAATTCTACATTTTTAATGTCCTCTAGGCTTCCTTGCTGAAACTTCTCTAATCTGTTTCCTGGGTTTGATACCACCATATCATCGACAACCTTTTTCAAAACCTTTTCACCATCTCGTATTTTGTTAACGTCTAAAAAGGATATCACGCTAATCATAAAGACATGATCATTATTCTCTGAGACATACATCTCATATTGCTTAGATTCTTTAGTTTTACTATCTAAGGCTCGATCGGTAGCGTGCTGGGGTAAGGTGGGAAACTTTGAAATAAAGCTTTTAGAAGCTGGTATATAATCTATCCACCCTTCAAGGATAGGCTCGGAAACACTGCTATTTTCGTTATAGGAATTTTTCGAAGCTAAAAACATGTGGTCTACAGTATTTTTTCCATATCCATATAAAGTAAAAGCTCCTATTAAACTTATAATAATACTACCCACTAGAAAACTTTTGAACATAGACCATCCCATCCACTTGTTGTACAATTAAATTTTTTTTATAACGGATCCCTCATAATGCTACAACAAAAATTAAGAAAGGAAAAATTTTTGCTATTCTTATCAGCAAGAAATGCTCGCTAAATCTACTTTACGCCTTTAAAAATATTTCATTAGCTTTGAATGAGAAGCAGATAGATTTAAATAAATTAATTAATTGAAAAACAAGATTTTTACCTTTAATTTTAAGCTTGCTAGAAAGAATAGGCGCTTGGCTTGTATTTTAATAAATCTTACATACCGTCACGGAGGAAGAGGACGATCCATATGAAGGAAAATTTTTCTTTAATCACCCTCCTTATATTTTTACTTACAGCTTGCCAGAATGAAAAAGTGCCTATAAAACAAGAAGCTATCCTTAGATTAGCTTGCGAAGAGTCTGCTTCCAGCATGGATCCACGCTATCCAGCCAACCTGATCACTAGAAATCTTTTGCATATGCTTTATGAAGGTTTGATGAAGATAGATCATCAAGGCAAGGTTATCCCCGCGCTAGCTCTATCTGTAGAAGTATCTGCTGATTTAAAAACTTATACTTTTGCCCTCAAAGATACAAAATGGAGTGACGGTACTCCATTAACAGCAAAAGATTTTGAACAATCATGGATGAGTGTTTTACTCCCTTCTTTTCCAAGCAAAAACCTTGACTTACTCTATATAATTAAAGGGGCAAGAGCATTTAAAGAAGGAAATGGCTCTGCAGAAGCAGTAGGCATTCAAGCATTAGATGCTAAGCATCTAAGGATACAGCTAGAAAATCCTACTCCTTATTTTTTAAAGGTAGTAACCACCCATTTATATTTTCCCGTTCACTCTTCTATAAGATGCATGCAGAAAAAGGAAAATTATCCCCTAGTAACTAATGGCCCTTTTAAAGTTAAAGAATGGAAATCTTCAGCAGAAATTATTCTCGCAAAAAATTCCTGTTATTGGGATGCAAAAGTAGTTGCCCTTGACGCGGTTATCCTTTCGAGGATGAATGCAAACCATGCTTACAAAATGTTTGAAAGAGGAAAGGTAGATTACGTAGGCTCTCCTTTAAGCCATTTACCCTCACAGGCTATGCCAGCCTTAAAACACCAAGAACTATTAAAGATTAAGCCTGCAACAATTATGCATGGGCTGCAATTCAATGCCAAAAACACCTTTCTGAGCAATATCAAAATACGTAAAGCTTTTAACATGGCCCTCAATAGAAAAGTTATTGCTGAGCTAGCTACCCAAGGAGCTAACTCACCTGCCACTGGGATACTTCCACCCCTAGCAGATTGGGAAGCTATAAACTACTATCAAGACAATGATCTTCCAGCAGCTTGGCAATTATTCCAAGAAGCTTTGCAAGAAATGAAAATGGATAAAGATTCTCTTCCCCAGCTTACCTTAACTTATGCTAATACGGACACCCAACGCGCAATTGCTCAAGCTGTGCAGCAGCAGTGGAATCATGCATTTGGTTTTACCATTCAACTACAAAAGCAAGAACCTGAAGTTTTCGCCCGAACTACTGATAAAGGAGATTACCAAATTGCTCTAAATTCATGGTATGCAAGGTTTAGTGATCCTCTAAGCTTTTTAGAAAGCTTTAAAGTTTATAATCCCGCTTTTAGCCAGGAAGAACATACCAAATATGTGGGTTTATTAACTTTTTCTTCCATTGAGAATGATAAGGATCAACGTAGAAAATATTTAGAAAAAGCTGAAAGACTTCTTATGAACGCCATGCCTATCGCTCCTTTGCTTTTTGGGTCTTATACTTATGCAGAAAGCGAGAATTTAGGAGGAATAGGCCTATCAGACCTAGGAATTTTAGACATTAAATATGCCTTTTTGAAAGATATAAATGAAGGTCCCCCTTAATTTTTAAGCCCATTTATTAATTGCGTGAACAAAAGGAAAAGACTTTTCCGCCCACTCCCCCTCCATTAAAAGGAGTGGCTTCAAGATGCTTACACAAGCGATTGTTTAAAAACATAAGAGCAATGAAGCTTGCCTATCTGTTATTTTTGGTTCATTAGAGTAAAAGGCTTGCTAGGGGTTATTTCCTCAGGGCCAAAAAACTGCATAGGGCCAGGACTAATATAATCATCATTTAAGCGCCATTTGACTCTCTCTTGCTTAAAATAATTAAATATAGGGCTTGTTAACTCAACTAATGCTTTTTTAATCACCGGCTTAGCTTTGCCATGGCGTTCTTCTAAGTGAATCATAGAAACAAGAGGCACACCAGAAAGTTCCCAATTTTCTATAGGCTCATTCAATTTTTGTATGCATGCCATATAGCCAGTTGCCCCCGCCTGAATCAATAATGTGGCTAGATGACCTAAAGTATAACAATATTGGCTATCAAAATTAGAAGGTAAGCAAGCGCGACCTTCATAACCACAAAATAGAGGCTGAGGATTAAATTTTACCACGAAAGAATCTTGGGCTAAGCGTTTGGTTAGCTCTTGGCGGACAGTTTCAATAAGAAGACGTTCGGTATCAATTTTAGTTACTTGTACATTGCCATGAGGGTCACGATCCAACAATAGCTGCATTTGAATATCTTCGGGTAAAGTTTGTAAGCTTTGCTGGGCTTTTAAAGAAAGAAAAGATTTAATATAATTAATTTTTTCTTGATTAGGTATTAAAGCTTCAATTTTTTTAGCATATGTTTGCTCTGCGCTTAAAAGTGCATTCAATTCTTTGATTAGGATCTTGCATTCGGGGATAAATTCAATAAGCCCTTCAGGAATCAATATGGCGCCATAGTTTTTACCTATTCTAGCCCGTTCCATTATTAAGTTCGCTATTAGGTGAGTAATATCTTGAAGAGTCCATCCTTGCGCTTCAACTTCTTCTCCAATAAGAGCCAAATTGGGGTGGGTGTTCAGGGCCACTTCCAGCACAATATGGGAAGCTGTTCGCCCCATAAGCTTGATAAAAAATGTATATTTTTCTGCCGATAAAGCATCGATAAGAATATTTCCTACAAATTCAGAATATGTTTTAGTGGCCGAATCAAATCCAAAAGAAAGTTCAATAAATTCATTCTTTAGATCTCCATCAATTGTCTTGGGTACCCCAATTACTTTAGTAGCCATTCCCTGGCTTAAAAAATACTCTGCAAGCAAAGCTGCATTGGTATTAGAGTCATCACCACCCACGATAACTAAACCATCAAGCTTTAACTCTTTTACAGTTTGGGCAGCTGCTAAAAATTGCTCGGAAGTTTCTATCTTTGTTCTACCTGCTCCAATTAAATTAAAGCCTCCTTGATTACGATAAGAAGCTAACATTTCTGCATTAATTTCTATATATTTATTTTTAATAATACCTGCTGGTCCCCCTAAAAAACCAAAGAGCTGGCTATCGACATGTAATTTTTTTAAAGAATCGAATAACCCAGAGGCAATATTATGCCCCCCGGCTGCTTGCCCTCCAGAAAACACAAAGCCTATACGCATAGGAAATTGTTTTTGAATTTGGCTCTTTACGACTTTTAAGGGAGGTTGCTGGTAAGTATGAGGAAAGAGATTAACTAGGGCTGAATCTTTCCCCACTAAATTGCCTGTAGAAACAAGAGCAAGCGAATGGAGGTCATCTAATAAAGGGGGTAACAAAGGTTGATATTCCATGCGGACTTTCTGTAAGGTGCTAGGCATAAAATCTCCTGCTCTATAGATTGCTATTTGTTTCTTCACAAGGTGGCTTTAAACCAATTGACTGTCTCAGCAATAACTGACTCTTGATCATTTTTACGGGTAAAATGATGGTCCCCTTCTGGTATTTTTATAAATTTAGAGGTTGCTCGCGCAGTTGAACGTTTATTTTCGTATAGGCTTGCATGATCTATTTTAACCACGCTATCTTTTAGTCCATGGATATGCAGCAAAGGCACATCGGCTAAGGCCTCTAAGGTAGATGCTAGATTAACATTGAAAAACTCCTCAAAAAATATGGGGCTACCTTGCTGCCCCTCAATGCTTAGCAATTGCTCACGCACCTTTGCAGGTGTATGAACATCATGGAAAATGCGCCAGGCCTCTTGCCACTGTTCGGTGTTATATAGAGGAGCCCATAAAGCAAGGCTTTTAATGTTTTTATGCGAGTGCGCTGCCATGAGAGCTATAGCCGCGCCGAAAGAGCGGCCCAGAACACCTAGACGATAAGGATCAATACGAACATGCTTTTGTAAATAGCTTAAACTTGTGCATGCATCTTTCAACAATCCTTTCACGCTCGCTTCGCAAAAATCTCCATCGCTATCCCCACAACCTCGAAAGTCTATACGAAGGGATGCTATTCCCCTCTTTGCTAATTCTTTAGCTAAAGTGACAGCGGTCCGAAAACGTCCTATCTTATTCCCTGCTAAGCCATGACACATTAAAACACCAGGAACTTTCTCTTCCTGTAAAGGAAGGTGTAAAACACCAAAGAGCTTGTATCCTTCCACTTCAAGAACGATAGCTTCTTTCTCCTCAACTCTTTCCATCGAAATCTTTCCTTTACACTTAAGTCTGTTAAAAGCTAAGCTCCAAAAGCTATGGCTTATATTTCAATTAACTAATTACAGTGCATAGCCCCTATAATAATTTCCTAGCGATATTGGCAGGCAAGATGCAGATGCATAGCCTACCTGTCTATTAGATAGCTTTAGTAAGGCCCCTAACATATTGCCTTTAATGCGTACCAAAGTAATGAAAGGTAGATATGCTTTAGAAGCTAAACCTCTTGCTTCTTCTTAAGCAATCTGATTTAATTTTAATTGCGCGCCTCAACAGCTAGTTCTTTTTCTTTTCTATTCACTTTGGCAATTAAATTGTCTTCAAATGTTTTATATATTACGTCTATAAACCGTGCTGTCAACAAAAAGTTGCAATTATGATCTCTAGCGGATCAAATGGAGAGCTAGAAGCTCTATAAATAAGCATGATAAAAAACTTTGCTGTAACTAGATTTCTTCATTTTAACTATAGATGAGGCCTTAAATCTAGCGAGCTAGAAATAGAAATTGCTTTATTATACGCTTTGAAAAAACTTAGTCTGCATAATCACCCTCTGAAGCATGCCTCTCTACTTAGTTCGAGGGGTTTTTATAAAGTACAGGGCTGCATAAGGAGTATCTCAAAAGCGTATTATTTTTTGTTGTCAATAGAGCACGCTCATCTATAGATATCAGCAAAATCCTATTTGTTCTCCGCCTTGGAAAAAATGGTGCATTAAGGGAGGATTATTCGTTAATTAATCGATTTAGTAAATCTCTGTTTAAAGGACCCGTTAAGCATATTCTTTGGGAGGCTTGTTAACGCTGTTAATACTTTTTACAGCTTAATCTACATCCAGCATGGCTTTGTAAGCCACATCTTCTTTTTTAAAATATTCAAAGCATTTTATGAGTAGTAGAAGAGGCATTTAAGAGCCGATCAAACAATTTTTTTTCAACGGCATAAATTTTTTCCACATTAGTTAGTCTATCTAATCTATTTTTTACGCATGTATCGTGGCTAAAAGTTCTTTTGTTAGTACTACCTATGCTATTTTCTTTTGTATATTCCACGCAGCCTTCCTATATTTTAACTTTTACTCACGGGAGGCAAATAAATGCCTACATACTTACGCTTCCACCAATTGCCTGACTCTTTTTTCTCTTGAGAGGTTGTAAAATGGTATTCATAGAGATTAGCCCGCATATATGTAGGAGGCTTATCAGGAAAAGGATTATTTTTCATCAATTTTACAACTTCTGGTGAATTCTCCATTAACCGATAGATAAAACGTGTAAACCAGGGATTGTGTTTAACTTCTCCATGAGCAGCAAACCAAAGCTGCCAGTCTAATCGCGGCTGATAAGGCGCTGCCTGGCGAGGAGGAATTTTAAGATCCCCAGGCTTCCATTTAAATTCATATGTTTTCCATATCCTACCATCCTCACTTCCTTCCACTTCAATTTCATAACGCTGAGTAGCTAGACGTGAAAACAGGCCATATTTATTGACAAGATAAAATGGACTTATTATTGCAAAAACCCGCTCTACGGAAGGTAAAGAGCGAAAAAGCTGGACGAGTTGGAAAAAATTTAGCACGATTAAAGAGATGGCCAAGATAGAGACTAAAAGAGAAGTAGATAGTTCTCTTGGAGAATTAGAAAGCGGAAGGAACGGTTGCAACCAGGGCAAATAATTATCTTCCAAAAGTACAAAACTAAGAGCGATAGTAAGCCCATTAAAAAAAGTAAAATTACCTGTTAAGGTGAGAATCGATTGGAACAACATAAGGATAAGAAAAGTATAAGCCCTTAAGTCTGGATGAGTAAAAATAAAGAAAGGTAAAATAATTTCAAATAAAAAGACAGCAAGCGTGGATAGTTGTGCAAACCATTTGGGTTGATGATGAAAGAAATAAGCTATTTTATTAGGAAGCGGCTGTGTTTCATAATGATATTGCATGGCAGATAGATTTCTCCATTCCTGGCTCCCTAATAGAAATTTTGCTATCCCTGAAGAAAACATTATACGAAAAAGAATAATCCACAATAAGAATACAGCAATAGGTAAAGGAGGCGATTGTAAAGATAAGAGGAAACCGGCAAACCCTACTTCTAACAATAAAACATCCCATTGAAAAGACAAAAAATAAAGTGAAGGAGAGACATAAGATAAATATAATAAACAAAGAATAAAGAGCATCCAGCTAACAGCAACCCCACAAAGCACTAAGCTTGCTCCTATTATTCCTACTAAGGCCACCCCCTTTAACATTTTGTCCTCCGTATTTATCCAAAATATGGAAGGTGTTCTTAAGTAGTGCGTATACGTTTTGCTCCTTCGTATCCCGTTGAAAATCTCCTGCATAGGAAGTATGCCTTTAGCGCCATATAAACCTTTCACTTGAATAAACAAGGACCAGAAAGCAAGGAAATAGCATAAGCCTAACAATTTGATAAATACCCACTGCCCTGCTATAAAAGTAGCATTTGACTCTATAAAATTTTGCATATATCAGCTTAAGGTGTTAATTATAAATTATTTATTAGTAAACTTCCTAAATAATCTGCTCTAATAAACAAGTGAATTTTTTGTTAAGTCTTTTTTATATTCTTTAATTTCTTTAAAATTTTATCTTCCTTGCAGGCTATAGCTCTGCTATCACTCATGAAAGGAGATAATAATTTTAACTTTTCCTTCCCTAGCTAGGTCATTATCCTTATAGAATTTAGGTCTCCTCACAAAGCAGCTTGTTACAACATTTCTAGCTAGCTTTAGCGGCTGTAAATTTGTTGATGCTATTAGCTAATTTTTAAGCAATCATGCCGAATTTCGTCTTTAACCTTCACTCTTACATCCTTTAAAGAATTAAACCTTAATCCTCGTTTTTATAAAGCACAAGCATCCTCCCTCTCATCTCCAAGAGATGCTCTTTTTTTTGTGCAAGCGCTTAATTCAATAAGCTTAAGAAACATCTTTACTATAAAGAGAAAAGCAGCGTTTTTTTCCAGGCAAAAGAAAGTATACTTGAATTTTCTTTAAAAATTCTTATAACACACCCTACGCTTATGTGCCGAGAGAGTCTAAGAATCTACGCTCGAAGTTCTCGTTAAAAACCATGTTCTTTCTGGCTCAGTCTATGGATGGAGCTGGCCCGCTACTTTTAATCCCCAAGTTTGCTCTTATTGGATTATTAATCTATAAGAAATACTCTAAGTTTAAATGATTTTCATGTTTACATAGCCTCAAGGGATTAAAAGAGGATGAAAGCATAAAAAGCTAGCAAAACTTAACGCTTATAAATAGCTTTAACAAATCCATAGTTCTAGCAAATTACAGGAGAAGAGAGCTGAGAATCTCATAAGTGCTTTCTTTACTAAGCTCTCCTCTCCACCTATCCATTCTCGCGTAAAGCTCCCTATATAGAAGGCAAACATTTCAGTTTCCTGCTAAAAATTGATAAGGGGCTGTATAAGTATTACGCCTCCATTGAGCCCAACCTATCATCTTTAATTCATTTGCCATGATATAAGTATGCTTTCTTATCCGTACTGGCTTAAGAAAAATTCTGTAAGCAAGCATAGCTCCACGTTTAGTTTTCTATACACTATATGGCTTAATTGATTGAGTATAATTTTTTTATTCTTTATCCAATTTGCATGTAGAGAAAACAAATTACACCTTAAGTGCTTTATCATGAGCATAATCTAACTAATAAAAAAGCTATAAGTCCTGCGAGAAGCAAGCTGCGCTGAAACAAAAGAAATCAAGCTAATATTAGAATTTAGAAATATTCCTCCATTCTTACCAATTTTATAGATGAAAGTAACATAAGTGCTGATAAGGAAAAATGGTGAAAAATCACCAAGTAAATGCATATCTTGCTAGAGCAAAATATTATTTAAACATTAAAATATGATGAAGCATTTGAGAGGAAAGCCCTTCAATACGAACGATTTTTAGGCGCGCGGTTTTTCCTTGCACAATTTGCAATGAAGTTTTAGGGATGCCTAAAGTTATGGAAAGAAGCCTAAGCAGCTCATCGTTCGCTAGCCCTTTTTCAGGGATAGCGGAAAGACGTATTCTGAGGCGATCATTTTCCCAGCCTGTAATCTCGCTCTTTTTGGCTTTTAAAACGACTTTAATAGGCAGATAGATGTGACTTGAATTATTTTTAAACATATTGAATATATTTTACTTATTATCCGTTTATATATTAATCTTAAAAGATAACCATAATGTTTCTATCATGTTGATAGATAAGGAGGTTTTTTCCCATGAATATTTTACAAAAGTATCGCATAGCTTTTATTGTGGAAAGCATTTGGTTAATTATTTTAGGAACAATAGCTATTGCGGCCCCTTTCATAGCAACCTTAAGCATTGAATTGATGGTAGGGGGAATTATCCTTTTAGGAGGGAGTGCTCAGCTTTATAAATCTTTTAAAACTATACATGAACCGGGGGGAGCTTTATCGTTAGCCAGCGCAATTATCTCGATGTTAGTGGGTGCTTTCATGCTTATCTATCCTATGGCAGGTATACAAACCCTTACTCTATTAACTACCATCTTTTTTTTGGCTGAAGGCATCACTAAAATAAGGATTAGCCTTGAAATAAAAGGCACACCCAATTGGGGGTGGTTACTTTCTAGCGGAATTATTGCCCTTTTGATGGCAGGCATTATTCTCTCAGGTTGGCCTGAGACTTCTCTATGGATAATTGGGCCATTGGTAGGAATTAATATGACTTTGTTTGGATTTTCACTCTTAGCCCTTGCTATTCACATTCCTACCAATGAGTGATAAAGCCGTGCTGCTTCTATATTGAGCCGCATTAAAGCAATAAAAATTATAAAGGTGGATTTTAAAAAGAATTTAAAGAATTTTGCCTTCATGCTAGCCCCATGTGCTAGGTCAGCCTAAAATATAAATAAAAAAACTTTGTCCAGTTTTATTAAGCTATCTTTAAAAAATAATTTACCCCAGCCGAGTTAAAAAAGTTTAAGAAAACGCCTTTGTTTTTTACCTTTCCATTTGCTTATCTGGCAAAAAGTAATATGATTGCTGATCGAGTAACCCTTAAAAATTTGATTTTATGCCTATTCTTCCTTTATAAATGCTAAAAGCTTCCTTCCTCTTCTAGAGCTTTTAAAAATTCTTAAACCTAATCCTGCTATTTAGCTTGCTTGCCCGTAAATACTCAGCTGCAATAAAAAAAGATTTGCCAGACTATTTAGCCATCTAATATACTCAATTTTTATCCATATCATTCTAGCTTATAGCTTAAATATGCCTGAGCTTCCAGAAGTAGAAACTATCGTACGAGAACTTATCGCGACTGGCTTAGTCGGTAAACAAATTGCAACTGTCTATGTGCAGTGGCCTAAAATAATTGATACCTCGGATGATAAGGTATTTATACATCAAATCCAAGGGCAGTCTATTAATCATTTAGAGAGACGTGGAAAGTATTTGGTATTTACTTTGTCGCAAAGTACTTTGTTCGTACACCTGCGCATGACTGGTAAATTCGAATGGCTCGCCAGCCCGCTACCTATTAAAAAGCATGAACATATACGTATAGTCTTTACGGATGGAACCATCCTACGTTATGAAGACCCCAGAAAATTTGGTCGGTGGTCTCTGTATATTGATCCTCTGGAAAAATTAAGCAGGCTTGGGTTAGAACCTCTCTCCTCTAACTTTACCTGCTCAGCATTAACTTCTATGCTGCAAAAGTATGCTTCTCAAATTAAACCCTTTCTTCTTAATCAAAAGCATATTGTAGGGCTAGGAAATATATATGTTGACGAAGCTTTATGGGAAGCTAAAATAAATCCCCAACGATTGACTAATTCTTTAACTAAAAAGGAGATAAAAGCGTTACACCGAGCCATTCAAAATGTGCTAAACAAAGGGATTAAAAACAAAGGGACAAGTTTAGGTGTAGGAATAGGTAACTACTATAGTGTTAGTGGAAAAAGAGGCGGCCATCAGCATCATTTAAATGTTTTTCGTCAGCAGGGATTAGGCTGCTCAAGATGTGGCACACTTATCATTAAAATGGTGGTAGCTCAACGAGGAACTCATCTTTGCCCCACTTGCCAAAAGAGGGAGATTTTTAATGAAATCCAGCCTTTATAAACAAGTTATTTTTGATTTAGGGGGAGTGCTTTTTTATTGGAATCCTAAAGAAGTTTCACGCCTTCTTAAAGAAAAAGATCCTGATTTTCCTCTTCATATTGAGAAAATTGTTTACACCTCAACGTGGAGTGATTTAGACGCAGGAACCCTTTCTTTAGAGGAAGCTATGCAACAGCTTAGCACTTGCTACCCCCGTCACTATATTGAGCGTTTCGTTAGCCTTTCTTTAGAAAAACTAGTGCCTCTAGAAAAAGGAATTAGCCTTTTAAAACAAGTTCAAGCCCAAAAAAAGCAAACTTTCATTCTATCTAACATTTCAGGGGAGTTTTTTAAGAAGATATCTATATACAAAAGCCTTTTAGATAGCTTTGATGGCGCCGTCTTCTCTTACGAAATCCATACCCTTAAGCCACAAAAAAAAATTTATCAAACTCTCCTGGATAAATATTTTCTAAAGCCAGAGGAGTGCCTATTTATTGATGATTCTTTAGCAAATGTTGCAGCTGCTCAGAAGATGGGTATGGATGCAATCATCTGTCAAGAGCACCAGTATGTGCATGACGAGCTCCTAAGACTAAAAGTTATTTAAATAAAAGCTCTACCGGTTAATTGTTACCCATGTTTTGTTAAAAGCAAACTTATAATAGCCATTTTGCTAACCAAAACTAACAAAAGCTTCTAGCGTCTAGCTGCTAATGTCTCATTAGCATTATAAGGAGTAAAAAAATCTTGTGTTAAACCTTGAGTTTCGTTAATTCTTTATTTTAACAGTTACCTAGGAGTAAAAGCTATGTTACGCGTCACCCCTGTTCTTCCTGAAAAAGCTGGACCTGAGCTTAAACCATTATATGAAGCCCTACAAAAAAAGATGGGGAGAGTGATTAATATTTTCCAGAATATGGGCAACTCCCCTTTAACCTTAAAAGCTTTTCTAGCTTTAAGCGAAGCTGCAGCCCAGACTCATTTATCTGCAAAAGTTAGAGAAGAGATAGCTTTAACTATTGGCCAAGCTAATCAATGTGAGTATTGCGTATCTGCACATACTCTTTCTGCTAAAGCGCACGGTCTTGCTGAGCAAGAGATATTGCTAGCGCGCAAGGGAGAGGCTCAAGAACCTAAAACAAAAGCCATCCTTAAATTTGTTAAAATAGTAGTAGAAAAAAGAGGTAAGGTTTCCGAAGAAGATGTTGTAGCCTTAAAAAATGAAGGTATTTCCGATCAAGAACTTATAGAAATTGTGCTTAATATTGCTGTTAACATGTTTACCAACTACTTTAATAATATTATCGGCACTCAAGTCGACTTCCCACAAGCTCCGCCTCTAAACTAGATATTCAAGGGCTTTCTAATGCAGAGAAATTATATGCCTTGGAAAGCCAACTTTTATCTAGCTAAACCCTTTAAGGCTCCAAAGCATAAGTATCTTGAGTTCTGCTGATAGGCTTTGATAGGAGTAATTTGAAATTTTTTTTTATCTATGGCTAATTTTGCTTATTTTAAAAATATTATATTTAAAAGTACCAATGAGGCGAATTAAAAGCTTTGTTATGAAAAAGTTTTTTAAGAAGAAGAGCTATAAATGATAAGCGCTCAAGGGAAGTAGAACTGCTTACGCTCTTGATAATCAGAATTTAATGGAAATTATAAAGTACAGCAAATAGAAAAAACAGCTATTTGCAAGCATTTTTAGCTTTGCAGATATCCGCAGAATTACCTCTAAAGCTGGGCCCACCCCGTGACCGTTTACTATAAAGGTAAGCATCAAAAAATTAGCTTATTAATAAAACGATCTTTTCCACAAGAGTTAAGGAAAGTAAATTTTTAAGCTTTTGACTTAAGTTAAGTATATTCTTGCCAGCCTCGCCTCTTTTTACTCTACCAACCCTCTTTATATTTCCACTTCTACGATCTGCTTGTCAGTAGATATATAGAAATGTTATTCTGTTAAAAACGGAGTACTTTATGGATAAATCTTTTCTAAAAAATCTCAAACAGCAAATTGAACAACTTAAAAACACGGGTCTCTACAAAAAAGAATCTGAAATTATTTCTCCTCAGCAAGCTACCATTACCCTAGCTGATGGGAATAAAGTGCTAAATCTTTGTGCCAATAACTACCTTGGCCTAGCTAATAATCAACAAATCATTAAGGCCGCTCAAGAAAGCTATGATAAATATGGATATGGTTTGTCTTCGGTACGTTTTATTTGTGGCACGCAAAGCGTACATCGTGCGCTGGAAAATAAAATTTCCCATTTTTTGAAAACCGAAGACACCATTCTTTATTCTTCATGTTTCGATGCCAATGGAGGCCTTTTTGAAACTCTTTTAGGTAGTGAAGATGCTGTTATTAGCGATGCTTTAAATCATGCTAGCATTATCGATGGAATAAGGCTTTGTAAAGCCAAACGTTTACGCTATCAAAACAATGATATAGAAGATCTAGAAAGACAATTAATAGAGGCTAAAGAGTGTCGATTTAAAATGATTGCTACCGATGGTGTATTTTCTATGGATGGCAGCATTGCTAACTTAAAAGCAATTTGCGAACTAGCAGACCAATATAATGCTATTGTTATGGTAGATGATTCGCATGCTGTAGGTTTCTTAGGGGAGAAAGGAGGCGGCACACCAGAACATTGCGAAGTTATCGGACGGGTAGATATTATTACCGGTACTTTGGGAAAAGCTTTAGGGGGTGCTTCGGGAGGCTACACTTCAGGACGCAAAGAAATTATTGAATGGTTAAGGCAGCGGTCACGACCTTATCTTTTTTCTAATACCCTAGCACCTGCAATTGCTTATGCTTCTATAAAATGCCTAGAAATCGTAGAAAATGGCCAAAACTTAAGGAGAAAATTAAAAGAGAATAGCCTCTATTTCCGCGAAAAAATGACAAAGTTAGGATTTAAGCTCTTACCTGGTGAACATCCTATTATTCCTGTCATGATAGGCGATGCAGTTTTAGCTCAGCAAATGGCTGCTCGTATGTTAGAGCAGGGCGTATATGTTATAGGGTTTTGCTATCCCGTGGTCCCGCAAGGCCAAGCACGTATACGTACGCAAATGTCAGCAGCTCACCATAAAGAAGAATTAGATATGGCCATACAAGCATTTGAAAATGTTGGCAAAGAATTTAAAATCATCTAACATCTCTGTCTTTTAAATTCATATATGTAAGGTCATCATGAAAGCTTTAGTTAAGAGTTACCGTAAAGAAGGTCTATGGATGGAAGATGTGCCCATCCCGACCATTAAAGAGGATGAGGTATTAATTAAAACACATAAAACTTCCATTTGCGGTACGGATATTCATATTTATAAATGGGACGCCTGGGCGCAGAAGACAATTCCTGTACCTATGGTAGTCGGGCATGAGTACATGGGAGAAATCGCAGCGATAGGTAAGAATGTTAAAGGCCTTAAAGTAGGTGATCGGGTGAGCGGAGAGGGACACATTACCTGTAGCAGCTGCATTTCCTGCCTTAAAGGTCAAAAGCATTTATGTATAAACACTTTAGGGGTAGGCGTTCATCGCCATGGCTGTTTTGCTGAATACTTTAATATTCCCGCCGAGAATGTTTTTCCCCTTCCTTCTTCTATTAAAGATAATGTAGCCTCAATTTTCGATCCTTATGGAAATGCAGTCCATACTGCACTTACTTTTGATCTTACCGGCGAAGATGTTCTTATTACTGGTGCCGGGCCTATAGGTATTATGGCAGCTGCCATCGCCGCGAAAGCTGGAGCTCACCAAGTAGTCATTACGGATGTGAATGAATATCGTTTAAAGCTCGCCAAAAAGCTAGGTGCGCAAACAACAGTCAATGTGGCTAATACTTCTTTAAAAGAGATGATGGAAAAGCTAGGTATTCAGAATGGCTTTACGGTGGGTATGGAAATGTCCGGGCACCCTGATGGTTTAAAAACACTTTTGGAAAATGCTCATCATGGTGGAAAGATTGCTTTGCTAGGTATTTTACCTGCCGAATGCTTGATTGACTGGGACCTTGTTATCTTTAAAATGCTGACCATCAAAGGCATTTATGGAAGAGAAATTTTTTCTAGCTGGTTTAAAATGGTTAATTTATTGGAGAGCGGCCTTGAAATAGAACCGCTCATTACTCACCACTACCCTATTGACGAATTTGAAAAGGGCTTTGAGGTGATGATGTCAGGCCAATCCGGAAAAGTTATTTTAGATTGGTGAGATGCTACCTGAAAAAATAAGCTCCCATAACATCTAGGCAAAAAGGGTTCAGATAGATATAGCTTTTAACAATAGTAATTTAGAGCAACCCTTTTTTAAAGCTAGGAAAATTTTTAACAATAATTTTTAAAAGCTTCTGGATAAATAAGATAGCTTTATAAATGACCACGATTCTCCAAGGACCGTTCCAGGGATCTTTCAACAAGGCTTCTAAATGTATGGTGTTAGCTTTTTTAAAAGGCATAGATAGAAAGCTTTTTTAGTGTTAATTGAATAAAAAGGTGAGGGTATATAAGCCCTTACCTTTTGCCTCTCCTCATCCTAGTTAAAGCATAAAATTTTATTTCATAGCTTCTTAGTACTATAGTGGTAAATATAATCATTTAAATTTTATCTTTCTAGGAGATGCGTATAATTAAATGACAGGGTATATTCACACGATTTAAAAAAAGCTTTGAATTATATAGAGAATGGCGGCCCAATAGCCACAGCTAGTGAAGTGTTTGGCGTAACAGCTCGCAACTTAACAAATTGGATTAAGCGGAAAAAACCAGGTTGTCTAGCTTCTAAAAAAAGACGGCAGAGCCCCAATAAAATTGATAGTGAAAAGCTAAAATTGTATATAAAACAAACTCCTGATGCATCCCTTAGAGAAATAGCTGAGGTATTCGGAGTGACGATAACTGCAGTTTTTTATGCGTGTAAAAGACTGAAAATCACTTTAAAAAGAAGACACCCTTCTATAAAGAAAGAGATGAGAATAAACGAGAGGAGTTTAGACAAAAGCTAGAAAATATTCCGGAAGAAAATAGAATTTACATAGATGAGAGCGAGATAAATGCCTATGTACAGCGCCAACATGCAAGATTACTTATAGGAGAAAAGATTTATGGCGCTCTAGCAGGCCGTTCATTTGCTAGAGAAAGCTTTATAGCAGCTAGATTGTAATAGATAGGACTTAATCTGATACGGGTGATAAAAATAAAGGAAACAGGATTTATAAGTCGCGAAGCTTGAAGCCCCGTCGCTCATTAAAAGTGATAGGACGAAAGTTGAAGTGAGCGGCTTAAATCAATAAAAAGTGTCAAAATGCCAAAGTTCCTCAGCTATTTCTCTAAGGGATGCATCAGGAGTTTGCTTTATATACAATTTTAGCTTTTCACTATCAATTTTACTGGGGCTCTGCCGTCTTTTTTTAGGAGCTAAACAACCTGGTTTTTTCCGCTTACTCCAATTTGTTAACATGCGAGCTGTTACATCAAACACTTCACTAGCTGTGGCTATTGGGCCGCCATTCTCTATATAATTCAAAGCTTTTTTTCTTAAATCGTGTGAATATACCGTGTCATTTAATTATACGCATCTCCTAGAAAGATAAAATTTGAGCAACTATAAGATAGAATGATTTTCAGCGTATTTCTCATCACCTCAAGAGTTAATTGATCAGTTAATAAGTCTATCTCTGCACGAAAGGGGTGAGCTGGTTGCCGGCTAGGTCAAGCTGTTGCAGCTGAGAAAGCTGCCTTATCTCTGCTGGAATAGAGGTGAGTTGGTTGTGATCTAAGTTAAGTATTTCTAGCTGAGAAAGCCGCCCTATCTCTACTGGAATAGAGGTGAGTTGGTTGTGCTCTAAGTTAAGTATTTCTAGCTGAGAAAGCCGCCCTATCTCTACTGGAATAGAGGTGAGTTGGTTGTGCTCTAAGTTAAGCGTTTGCAGCCGAGGAAGCCGCCCTATCTGTGCTGGAAGAGCGGTAAGCTGGTTGTCGGTTAAGTCAAGCTGTAGCAGCTGAGAAAGCTGCCCTATCTCTGTTGGAAGAGCGGTAAGCTGGTTGTCGGCTAAGCCAAGCTCTTGCAGCTGAGAAAGCTGCCCTATCTCTGTTGGAAGAGCGGTAAGCTGGTTGTCGGCTAAGCCAAGCTCTTGCAGCTGAGAAAGCTGCCCTATCTCTGCTGGAAGAGAGGTGAGCTGGTTGTGCTCTAAGTTAAGCATTCGCAGCAGAGAAAGCTGTCCTATCTGTGCTGGAATAACGGTAAGCTGGTTGCCGGTTAAGTCAAGCTGTTGCAGCTGAGAAAGCTGCCCTATCTCTGCTGGAAGAGAGGTAAGTTGGTTGTTGCCTAGCAAAAGCCATCTTAAGTAAGAAAGCTGTCCTATCTCTGCTGGAAGAGTGGTAAGCTGGTTGTGCTCTAAGCTAAGCCTTTGTAGCTGAGAAAGCTGCCTTATCTCTGCAGGAAGAGTGGTGAGTTGGTTGTAATCTAAGTTAAGCGTTTGTAGCCGATAAAGCCGCCCTATCTCCGCAGGAATAGATGTTAGTTGGTTAACGCTTAAGAAAAGATGCAGCAGCTGATATAGCTGTCCTATTTCTGAAGAAAGAGTGGTGAGCTGGTTGTTATCTAAGCTAAGCCTTTGTAGCTGAGAAAGCTGTCTTATCTCTGCAGGAAGGTTGGTGAGTTGGTTTTGGTTTAAGTAAAGATTCCACAGCTGAGACAATTGTCCAATTTCTGCAGGAAGAGTGGTGAGTTGGTTGTAATCTAAGTTAAGCGTTTGTAGCCGATAAAGCCGCCCTATCTCCGCAGGAAGGAAGGTTAGTTGGTTGTGCCCTAAGTAAAGCGTTTGCAGCTGGGAAAGCTGCCCGATCACTGCATGAATAGTGGTAAGTTGGTTATTGTTTAAGTTAAGTATTTCTAGCTGAGAAAGCTGCCTTATCTCTGCTGGAATAGAGGTGAGTTGGTTGTGATCTAAGTTAAGTATTTCTAGCTGAGAAAGCCGCCCTATCTCTGCTGGAAGAACGGTAAGCTGGTTGTGATCTAAATAAAGACTTTTAAGCTGAGAAAGCTGCCCTATCTCTGCTGGAAGAGTTTTTAGCTGGTTGTCGGCTAAGTCAAGCTGTTGCAGCTGAGAAAGCTGCCCTATCTCTGCTGGAAGAGCGGTGAGTTGGTTGTGATCTAAATAAAGACTTTCAAGCTGAGAAAGCTGCCCTATCTCTGCTGAAAGAGCGGTGAGTTGGTTGTTACCTAGCCGAAGCCATCTTAAAGAAGAAAGCTGCCCTATCTCTTGAGGTAAAAAGGTCAAGCTTATTTCTTGTAAATCTATCATCTCAAGATCTTTTCCATACCTTTCAATCCACTCCTTAAAAGACTCTCCTTTTTTTTCTAAGGGCAAACTCTTGATTTCTTCTTGCTCTAAGTATTCTTTTCCACCAGGTAATTCTTTCCATAATAGGAGACGATTAATATTTAACAGATAAGAGAGATAATTAGCTGATGTGAAATATCTGATTCTCTCAAGGCTATCTTTAAATTCTAAAGGAGAAAGAGCGCTAGCTAGAGTAAAGATTTGCTTAAAAATTGCCTTTACTTTTTGTAGGGGAAAAAGTCCATCTTCTAACTTATAAATTTTATCTAAGATAAGAGCATGCTCGTTAACATTTCCTTGAGGAAAGTGAACTTTAACTATTTGCTTATAAATAGAGGGCATTACCTCACTAGTTAAAAGGTGTTGCCATTTTCCACACACACTAGATAAGGAAGGTGTGGCGCAATATTCTAAAATAGAGGTTAGCACCTCATTAGGCAAGTGCGCAAAAGCAATAGAAACGTTAGTATGCATGTTATAGCCTTGGTTAAGATTTGTCTAAATTCTTAAGTCCCTGCTTAATAGAAAGATACAAAAGAAAACACCAAACATGCAAGATAATAATAGAAATAAATTCTTAGTTTTTAAATATAAAGATAAAAAACCTTTGGTACTTTTATGGATTCAGATTACATTAGACCTCTGTGGAAACTGTAATAATACCCTTTAGAGCCACTCTTTATGTAGTCATACACTTAATAAAAAGCTTGTCTTTACAGAGAGAGCCAGCTTGGAAAAAGTTTAATTTTTTTGGCTATGCAGACGTAGTTTCTTTAAAAAGTATTATTTCGTAAATACTTTTATAATGACCTATATAGTATCTTAGCTACCTAAAATTGCTTATAGGTAAGGAGGATAGCTTGATTTGGTTTCGTACGTTCTATAAAAGTCAGAGAATTTGAAAAAGAGAGGTTTATAGAGGAAATAAGCCAAGCCTTATGCTAGAGCTGCATGCCTGTATAATTAAATAAGAATAATATAATTTAGAAAGTCTGAGGGGTAGATGTAAATGATGTAGCGGCAGCCGGATTTGAACCGACGACACACGGATTATGATTCCGTTGCTCTACCGACTGAGCTATACCGCCATGAAATAGCGGGGGAAGGATTCGAACCTCCGACCTTTGGGTTATGAGCCCAACGAGCTAACCCCTGCTCCACCCCGCGTCATTGAATAAATAGAAAGCTTAACAAAATCGCTATTTTAAAGCAAGGCTTTAGCAAATAAATTGCACAAATAATGGAAAAGCCTTTCTTAAGCTTTCAGAAGGCATCTTTTTTGATAAGAGGCTCAATAAAATTCCAGGTTTTTTGAGTAGCCCCTTTGATATCTTTAAACATACGTACACCATTGGCTCCTATAGATTTCCTTAATTGAGAATCCTTTAGTAGTACCATCATTTCGTCGCTGAGATGATTAATGTCTACTTGACGGCCCGCTTTATAATCCTCCATTAATTCTACCAGCTCAGGTTGTGAATGCATATAAGGTCCATAAATGACGGGAACGCCATACCAAGAAGGCTCTAAGATATTATGCCCACCTACCCTTGCAGTATAGCTCCCTGCCACAATAGCTAAATCAGCAAGTTGATAGCATTTGCGCAATAATCCCATCGCATCGATCAAGATGACTTTAGCATTATTAACAGATTGATCGATCTGGCTAAAACGCACGTAAGGGATAAACTCTTTCTCCAAAAGCCTAGCCACCTCGTTAAATCGCTCGGGATGTCGTGGTACGATGATCAACTTTACATGAGGCAGTTCTTCCCACACTATTTTCATCTGTTCCAATATCATCTTTTCTTCTGGTTCATGCGAGGAACCTAACACGACGATTTGATTTTTCTCCTCAATTTGAAATTGTTTTTTCCAAGCGGCATGTTGCTCAGCTGTGAAACGAGGATATTCATCATCAAATTTCAAATTACCTGTAATCTGCATTTTATGCGGATCTACGCCAAGAGCTTTAAAACGTTCGTAGTAATGCTTGCTTTGCAGACAAAATAACTCGACAAACGAAAAGAGCTTATGAGTGAAATAAGGAATTTTCAAAAAACGATGAAAAGAACGTTCGGAGATTTTACCATTGACTACCACAATTAAAGATCCTAAGCCTTTAGCAGCTTTAAGAAAATTATACCAAAAATCTGTTTCCACTAAGATGACCAAATCAGGAGCAGCTCTTTTCATAATAGGACGGATAATAAAAACAAGATCAACCGGCAAATAGACATGATAATCGGCTTGAGGAATACTTCGCTTAGCTTCAGCATGTCCTGCCTCAGTGACACTTGAAATGACAATAACAGGATCATGAAGCTGCGTCCTCAGGGTTTTAACCAGTGAGGTAGCGGCCTTAGCTTCACCTACCGAGACAGCATGGACCCATACCAACTTACGCTCCCCTTTTGTTATTAAGGGAAAATTAAATCCCAATCTTCTTGCTAAGCTTTGTTGGTACTTTTTTTTGATGAAATAATCATAGCACACTTTAGGTAGGGAAAGTAGGGCTAAGAGACACAACATGGAGTCATATAAGAAAGATAGAATCATAATATCCTAATTATAAATTTTAAATGTATCTTAATCAATTAGGATTAAAGGATGAAGGAGAAAATCGCAAGAAGATGGGTAGAAGCAGGATTCAGAGCAAAATGCACAAGAAGCTTTACCCACTCAGATAAAAAAGACTATCTTTTAATTTAGCCTCTACCTCTGCCACAACAAATTCTTTAAGGTAGTTTAGCTAATCAAAAAGATCTTCAGTGGGTGTAATTAAAAGTGTTGGCAAGATAAGGAAGGATTAATACATACTGAAAGCGTAGCAAAAGGAGGTTGCATATGCTTAACGAAGAAGAAGTTAATAAAGTATTTAATCGCTTAAAGGAGCATCCCGATCTATTAGAATCCATTAAAGATTTATTAGATATTACCGAAGGAGTTAAAGGGATTGAAGTGGCGGATGATGCTGAATTTGCTCTTATTCCCGAAGTTAGGGGTTTAGGGAAAAAATGCCTTGAGGATTGGGCAAGGCAACAAGCAAATGAACAAGAAGCCAAGGCTCAGGAAATGAAATTAAGACAGCATTCCAAAAAAAACTAAGTTGGCATACAACTTTTGGGATAGTAGGTATGGAAGAGAGATGCTTCCTACAAGCAGGAAAATTGATTAGACCCTTTTCCTTTTCTTCCAAGGTTAGATGCAGAGGGTATTCCTTACCATTAGAGCGAGCAATAACCGACTTTGGAGCAGATATTGCTTTTGGAAAAGTAGGAGAAAAGATGAAGGAGCATTACTGAATATGATGAATTATAAAAGCGCTTTAGATAAAGGCTTACCAATTGGTTCAGGCGAAATAGAGAGTAGTCATAGGCATGTAGTGCAAAAGAGGCTGAAAATAGCAGGAACTTGGTGGAAGACAGAAAATGCTAACGCGATGCTGAGCTTAAGAATAGGCAGATTAAATGGTTATTGGGAAGCTTACTGGAATTCCTACAAAGCTGCTGCTTAAAAAAGATTGCCAACACTTTTGTTTACACCCATCTTCAGTCAGCGTTATGCTTATAAGTAAGCAGCAAAAAGGCAAAAAAATTTAACCCCTTCTTATCAAGAGGACAACCACTAAATTACACTAGCGCTTAAGTTTTTATTTAATCATCCAAGAATTGCGTTTTACATATTTTAGTGCCCAGCGCAGGTGCTAGCAATCAAACCCTTTTAATAAAGGGGGGTGCTTTAGGATAAGTGACAAAACCTTCTTAATTTCTTAATAAACGAGCGTCCACAACTTAAATTTATAGATTAGCGAAAGGATTGGAACTAAAGCTTTTCTTTTCCTTCTTCACAGGTTCTTTTTCTTTTTTAGTTCTATTAGCTTCTCCCGTACGAGCAGTTAAAGAAATACGCTTCCGGTCCACTTCAACCGCTAATACTCGAACTTTAAGGCGCTTGCCAACATGCACTACTTCTGAAGGATCTCTAACATATCGATCAGCTAGCTCAGAAATATGTATAAATCCATCCTGATGCACACCTATATCTATAAACACACCAAAGGCAGCAACATTCGTGACTATCCCTTCTAAAATCATGCCATTTTTAAGATCTTGAATAGTTTTAACATCATGACGAAATTGCAATTTCTCAAAGGTTTCGCGCGGATCACGCCCGGGCTTCTGCAACTCAGCTATGATATCTTTAAGCGTAGGCTCCCCAAGAGATCCTGAAATATAACGCTTGATCTCAATTTTATGAATATAGTTTTCATTTCCTATTAAAGCATTTAAGGGCACACCTATATCTTTGGCAATATGCTCTACTACTTCATAACGCTCAGGGTGCACAGCTGAACCATCTAAAGGATGCTCTCCTGCTCGAACACGCAAAAAACCAGCAGACTGCTCAAAAGTACGAGCCCCAAATCCAGGAACGTTTTTGAGGTCTTTACGTCCTTTAAAGGGCCCTTGTGCTTCGCGATGTTTGACAATTTTCAAAGCCATTTGGGGTCCAATGCCAGCCACATAACTTAATAAGGCTGCACTAGCGGTATTTAGCTCTACTCCCACATGGTTTACACAACTTTCTACAACTTCGTGCAATTTATCTTTAAGCAAGGGTTGATTTACATCATGCTGATACTGCCCTACACCGATAGCTTGAGGATCAACTTTGACTAGCTCAGCAAGAGGGTCTTGCAGCCTTCTTGCTATAGAAATAGCCCCCCGTATAGTTACATCAAGCTCAGGAAATTCTTCTCGTGCGATATCAGAGGCGCTGTATACACTAGCGCCTGCCTCATTCACTGCAAGCAAGATAATTTTCGATAAATTGCCTTTGGTAAGCACCTCTTGTACAAAAGCTTCTGTTTCTCGACCTGCCGTACCATTTCCTACACCTATCGCATAAGGTGGATAAGTGTTAATCATTTGCAGGAGAATTTCTCGTGCTTGTTCCTTAGCGGTCGTAGATTGAAAAGGATAAATGGTCTTATAATCAATAAATTTGCCAGTCTTATCAATCACTACGCATTTACATCCTGTACGAAAGCCCGGATCAATTCCAATCACAACTTGAGGGCCTAAGGGAGCATCTAATAATCGATGGCGCAAATTTTCGGCAAAAACCTCTATGGCAGTGCGATCTGATTGCATTTTAAGCTGTACTTTAATTTCGGTCTCTACACTCGGCAAGAGATAGCGTTTAAAAGCTTGTATCGCACCCTTTTCTAAGAGTTCGGCAAAAGGGGACCGAGAGTTATATTTTATGATAGATTTGATGGTATTTTGTAGATTTTCCTCAGGCACTTCTATATGAAAATTTAATATTTCTTCTTTTTCGCCGCGACGAATCGCTAAATAGCGATGGGAAGGAATTTTAGAAACTTTTTCTTGAAAAGCATAATAAACTTCATACTTGCTGGCGGCGCTCTCTTTACCTTCAACAACTCTAGAAACAACTACACCTTCGTTTTCAAAGCACTCGCGTACATAAGCTCTTACTTTAGGAGTTGTTGCTATACTATCGGCCACAATATCCAAAGCGCCTGCTAAAACCTCTTCAATACTGCTTACCCCTTTTTTAGCATCGATATAAGCCGTAGCCTCCTCCAATGGATGTCCTGCTATAGGTTGCTCCATGATACGTAAAGCAAAAGGCTCTAAACCTTTTTCTTTAGCTAAAGCAGCTTTAGTACGTTTTTTAAGCTTATAAGGTAAATAAAGGTCTTCCAAGATAGCTTTAGAAAAACAATTCTGAATCTGAATTTTTAAAGAATCTGTCATCTTGCCTTGTAGCTCTACAGATTCTATTATGGATTTTTTTCGCTCTTCCAGTTCGAGTAAATAATTGTATCGCTCTTGAATAGCTCGAATTTGCACTTCATCTAAATTTCCAGTTACCTCTTTTCTATATCTAGAAATAAAAGGAATAGTATTCCCTTCAGTTAACAGCTTAATGACCGCTTGTATACTTTCTGCTGGTAGGGCAAGTTCCGCTACCAAAAAATTAAAAACATTTATTGCTATACCCATTTACCTGTGTTGATGCCTCTATCAAAAAGCGCAAAAATTGTGATATTTTTTAGACTGCTATCCATTTATTTTTCCTTCATCTATAAGAACTTATAGCTTGCTTTTCTTTAGCTTTTTGCTTTTATCAAAAACGGCTCATTTCCGTGGGCCCAACAATTCCTAGGTTTCTCTTATATTTAAGATATTTGCTGCTTTATAGAATAAAAAAAGCACAAACTAGAAAAACCTATTCAGAATACAGCTAAAAGCTAAATTTAAGCCATTGAAAAAAAACAAACATTTTGCTCTTTCTTTTCTAACAACTGCTTTTTATAGACAAAGAAAATAGGATAAAAAAATTATATTAAGCCATGCGAATATTAAGCTTTTATATTAACCATCCAACTTGAAAATTTATCCAAAAAATTCAAAAATCCTGCCATATGTTGCATTGGAAAATTATATTTTTTATCCGCGCTTTCTAAAATCTTGTGGAAACAACTTAACCATATTTGGCGGGCTGATTCATCAATGGAAAAAGTTAGATGCCTTTTACGCATCATAGGAGCGCCAAAGCGTTGCTGGTATAATGGTGGGCCCCCACAAAGAAATACAAAAAATGCGCCTGATTTTTTTGAAGCTTCTTTCATGTCTGCCGGGAACATCTTTCGAATAGCACTTTTGTCTAGCTCCAAGTAAAAGTCTTCTAGCATTTTGAAAATGTTATGTTCCCCCATTAAATGATAAATCTCATGGCTAGGTGTAACGCTGGGAGGGCCTCCTGGCGGAACGTATATACTTAATCTATTCCTATTCTCTTCCATTATAAACAAGCGCTTTAATTATTTATTCCCCGAACTTATATCATATTTACCTTACTCAGAGCAACAGTTTGAACAACTACGGGATTGTAAAAGAATTTTTTGGGTAAAAACCTTTATCCCCTCTTCTTATTCCTAAGGACCCTAAGTCTTGTCAGTTTTGTTATTAAGGGCTTTTACGTTTGCTATGTTTTTTTAAGAGGTACGCTAGAGCGGCTAAATGTTAGGTTATAGTTAGCAAAGATATTTCTCTTCCCTCTCGTTCTGCTTATTACTCTTCCCTTAAAAGTCAATTTTTTTATTATTCTTGTTAACGAGTAGGCTCTCTTACCATTTCTTGAGTTGGCATTCATAATGCTCAAAGTCTTCTTGCAGGGCTTTTAAAGAGTATCCATCGCTACCTTATCCACTAAACATAAAATTCTTGTAATTAGAAGAAGAATGCTTAAAAAAAGCTGTTTTTTATATTAAGAAATTAGACAATCGAGTAATTTAGACTTTAACACATTCAAAAAAAACATTAGGAAAGAAATGAATGTCTCCTATCGAGCTGACGACCTCTGCTGCGAGGGTTACCTTGTCAATCCTAAAGTAATACATCCTCCTCAACCTGCCGTTCTTATTGCCCATGCATGGTATGGCCAGGACGACTTTGCACGCAAAAAAGCCCATGAACTAGCTGAACTTGGCTATATTGCTTTAGCCATCGATATGTTTGGCCACCGAAAGAATGCAACTTGTGATGAAGAAGCAGCTTCCTTAATCAAACCCCTTTATCTAGATCGTAAGCTTTTGCAAGCAAGAACTAGCGCGGCATTTGAAACTCTACTTAAGCAACCAGGAGTAGACGGCACACGAGTGGGCGCGATTGGATTTTGTTTTGGTGGACTAGCAGTCATCGAGCTGTTACGAAGTGGAGTGCCGGTAAAAAGCGTGGTAAGCTTTCATGCTGTAATTAATTATGCAGGTGTGAAATTTTTTCCCATTGCTAAAAATATTAAAGGTTCTATTCTACTTTTACATGGCTATGAAGATCCCTTATGTCCTCCCCAAGAGATTCACTATCTTCAAAAAGAGCTTAATGATGCTCGTGTGGATTGGCAAATGGATATTTATGGTATGACATCCCATGCCTTTACTAATCCAAAAGTGAACGATAAAAAGAAAGGTTTAATATATAACGAAAAGGCCAGCGCGCGAGCATGGCTAGCGATGAAGAACTTTTTTCAGGAAACATTAGGGAGATAGAAAAAGATGAAATTGTCTGCATGGATAACCATTACCTACGCTTTAATCATTATGTCAGGAGGAATGATGGGATTTACACAGGCCCATAGCTATCCTTCCTTGATTGCAGCAACCTTATCAGCCATTTTATTATTGATGGGTGCTATAGGAATGTTTAGAAAAAGTATGTTAGCTTATACATTAGTAGTATTCGTACACCTATTATTAACTTTATTTTTTACTTATCGTTATGCTATTACAACCAAGTTTATGCCAGCAGGCCTAATGATCATCCTGAGCGCCAGCTCTCTTATATTTATTCTTGCTAAAGGCAAAAAGAAAGCTAGATTAATTTAATGTTTTAAGCTATAGGCTAGCAAGAATTTATACCCTATAAATCCGGCCGGTTCCAGACGCTATTAGATAAGATTAATCTTATTGAGTCCCCTCATTAAATCACCTTTATGCTTTTGACTCTCAATATCTAACGTTAAAATTTCCTAGATTGTATAGATAGTCTTTAATTATTTATTCTAGATAAGGCATAATTTGCTCTCTTTTTAATATGACCTTAAAGGTTAAAAACAGATGTTTGATCCCACTTCTTTAAAAGTTCGTAAACAAATCATGGGTTTACTGCTCAATCGCTGGGGATTAACCTGCATGGGAATTTTAACCTTTCAGCAAATTCTCGAAGCTTCTTCTACCCTCTGGCTTGTCAAATTGGTAGAAACTATTGCCTCCCACCAAAATTTTTTACCTTACATGCTGCTTTACTTAACCTCTTTAGCACTCCCCTACATTCCTGGCTGCATTGCCCTAGTAGTCAAAACTCATTGGAAGCAAGAAGCTCAGCGTCATTTTATTCACGCGTTTGTTACCTCTAACAGAAATAATATTGGAGAATGGAATAATAAAGCCATTAAAGAAGAAAAGCTATCTATATTAACTTCTGAGGGCCCTTCAGCTCTTCAAGATTTGATCGATTATGTTTGGGAGCTCTCAGGTTATGTACTAAGTGTAATATTAAACATTTTGGCCCTTTCCATCGTCGTTGAGCCCCTTTTTGCTTTGGCTTATAGCTTGTCTGTACTATGTGTCATTGCTATTATGAAAGGACAACGCCGCACTCAACGTCAACTTACTAGAAAAGCTTTAACAGCCCGCGTAGATCTTTCGCAACAATTATTGGCAGCCTGGGATAATGTTTTATTAGGCAATGGCTACAATTTTAAGCTTTGGGACGAAAAAACTTCGCAACGTTTGAAACGATGTTTACAACGTAACATCGATCTGGAAAGATTTGATCAAGTTTTGGCTATATTTGTTGCTTTAATAACTTCTATTCCTTCTCTAGGAGTAGTTATTTACTCAGCTATTCAACATGCCCACGATCCTGTTAAACTTTCTGCCTTTGTAGTTATCCTTCCTCTTCTTTTCCAAATCCTTTCCTACACTTATCAAACCTTGTCTTTAGCTTTTCGATGGGGAATGCATCGCAGCAAGCTTACAGCTATTTATCGATCTATACAAGCATCTAAAGATTCTCCTTCCTCTCTTGAAAAGAAAGTTAATTGGTCTAAAATTAGCGCTAACCATCATTCAACAATACCAGACTATAATTCTATGTCGATAAGCTCTTCCCCTTCTATTGAATCACATAGTAATCTTATGCGTTTGACCCAGCGTAAAGGCCGCCTAACCTTGCGCGGTGAAAATGGCTGTGGCAAATCAACTGCGCTTATGCTCATAAAAGATGCATTGGCAAGCAAAGCCTTTCTTCTTCCTACTCACAATCAATTATCCTTTACCTCTGAAACTAATAAGCACTCAACCGGAGAATCTTTACGTAAGCGACTGCAGGAAATTGCCGATAAAGTGGATGTAGAGGTTTTACTTTTGGATGAGTGGGATGCTAATCTTGATAAAGGAAATCAAGAAATTTTATCAGGACTCATTGATCTGTTGGCAGAAAAAAAGTGCGTGATCGAAGTTCGACACCGTTAACCATAACTAATATAAGGACTTAATAATGAATGCAAAAAAAAATCCTATCGTATTACTTACTACCTCTATGGGAAATATTAAACTAGAGCTTTATCCAGAAAAAGCCCCTCTTAGTGTGAAAAACTTTGTAGATTATGTAGAAAGCGGCCATTTTAATCAGACAATATTCCATCGGGTTATTGACGGTTTTATGATCCAAGGAGGAGGTTTTAATCAAGAATTTGATCAAAAACCTACAAAAGCTTCGATTAAAAATGAAGCTCATAATGGCTTAAAAAATATTCGAGGTTCTATAGCTATGGCGCGGACTAATGAAATTCATAGCGCTTCCTCTCAATTCTTTATCAATCTGGTAGATAATGATTTTCTTAATTTTAGAAGTCCCGCTGCTCATGAGTATGGTTATTGCGTATTTGGTCAAGTCATAGAAGGGCTAGAAGTGGTCGACAAGATAGGTAAAGTCAAAACTGGTTCTAAAGGACCTCACCGTGATGTGCCTTTAGAAACGGTCGAAATCTTATCTGCTACGCAAGCAATTTAATCCCTTCCTGCTAACAAATATTTCTACCTTAAGATCTAAGTATACTTCCAAGAGGAAATAAAGGGAAAAGCTAACGCTTTTTCCTTTACTCTATATGCTACTTTTAAGTTTTATGCATATTTAGATCTTTTCATGGTACCCTGTGTATGAATAAAAGCAAACTAAGAAAGCCTAATTTAATGGCAAGTAGCAGAAAAAATATCAATGCCTTTTGATAAGCCGAAAGGTTTTTTATAATCTTAGAATCGTTTAAGCATAGGATTTGTTCCTTCGCTGAAATGTGTTAACTGATGAATACCCAAGCCTTTTCAGCTACAAGCGAAAACGTTGCGTTATTTCATCTGGAATATTTTCCAGCAGATTTTCTTTCACCTGAAGCTTTTGTAGAGCTGGTAGCTGTCCTATCTCAGCAGGAAAGGAGCTAAGCTGGTTATTATTTAAGTTAAGCTCTTCCAGCTGCGATAGCTGCCCTATCTCTGCGGGAAGGAAAGTAAGCTGGTTATTGCTTAAGTCAAGCCATTGCAGCCGAGGTAACTGCCCTATCTCTGCAGGGATGAAAGTGAGGTGATTGTTCTGTAAGTAAAGCCCTCGCAGCTGAGAAAGCTGCCTTATCTCGTTTGGAAGGAAGGTTAGCTGGTTGCTGCTTAAGTCAAGTCCTTGCAGATGAGAGAGGTACCATATCTCTGCAGGAAGGGTTATAAGTTGATTGCTGCTTAAGTCAAGTCCTTGTAGCTGAGAAAGCTGCCTTATCTCCGCGGGAAAGCAAGCAAGATGGCTATCATTTAAGCAAAGCACTTCCAGCTGCGATAATTGCCCTATCTCTGCAGGAACAGAGATATGCTGGTTATTGCTTAAGTTAAGTTCTTGCAGCTGAGATAGCTGCCCTATCTCTACAGGGAGGGAGATAAGTTGGTTGTTGCTTAAGTCAAGTTCTTGCAGCTGAGAAAGCTGTCCTATCTCCGCGGGAAGGAAAGTAAGTTGGTTGCTTTCTAAGCTAAGGGTTTGCAGCTGAGAAAGTTGACCCATCTCAGCTGGAAGGGAGGTAAGCTGGTTATTATTCAAGTTAAGGTATTGCAGCTGAGAAAGCTGTCCTATTTCTAGGGAAAGAAAAGTAAGTTGGTTATTGTTTAAGTTAAGATATTTCAGCTGAGGTAACTGCCCTATTTCTGCAGGGATGAAAGTAAGTTGATTGCTCTGCAAGTAAAGCCCTTGAAGTTGAGACAGCTGTCCTATTTCTGAGAGAAGAGAAGTAAGTTGGTTATTTTCTAAACCAAGCGTTTGCAGTTGAGACAGCTGTCCTATTTCTACGGGAAGAGAAGTAAGTTGGTTATTTTTTAAGTTAAGCGTCTGCAGCTGAGATAGCTGCCCTATCTCGGCAGGGATGAAAGTAAGTTGGTTATTTTCTAAGCCAAGCGTTTGCAGCTGAGGCAGCTGTCCTATTTCTAGGGGAAGAGAAGTAAGTTGGTTATTTTTTAAGTTAAGGTATTGTAGCTGAGATAGCTGCCTTATTTCTGCAGGAAGGAAAGCTATCTGGTTGTTGCTTAAGCCAAGTCCTTGCAGATGTGATAGCTGCCCTATCTCCTCGGGAAGGCAAGCAAGCTGGTTATCATCTAAGTAAAGCTCTTCTAGCTGCGATAATTGCCTTATCTCAGCAAGAAGAGAGATAAGTTGATTGCTGCTTAAGTCAAGTCCTTGCAGCTGAGAAAGCTGCCCTATCTCAGCGGGAAGGCAAGCAAGCCGGTTATTTCCTAAGTTAAGCGTTTGCAGCTGAGATAGCTGACTTATCTCGGCAGGTAAGAAGGTCAAACCAATTTCTGTTAAATTTAAGCTCGTAATAACTTTGCCATGCCTTTCAATCCAATCTCCAAAAAGCTCTCCTTTTTTTGCTAAAGGCAAATACTTGATTTCTTCTTGGTCTAAGTATTCCTTTCCACCAGGAATTTCTTTCCAAATTAAGAGGCGATTAATATTTACAAGATAAGAAGAGTAGTTAGCTAGGGTAAAATATCTCTTTTCCTCGGTTTTCCATTTAAATTCTAATTCTAACGGCGAGAGAAAACTAGCTAAAGTAAAGATTTGCTTAAAGATTGCATTAACCCTTGCTATTTCAGGAAGTCCACTTTCTAGCTTATAAATCCTATCTATAATAAAAGCCTGTTCGCTATCATTCCCATGAGGAACATGTACTTTACCTATTTGCTTATAAAGAGAAGGCATGACTTCAGTAACTAGCAAATGGCGCCATCTAGTAGAAACCCTAATTAAGGTAGGCGTAGGACAATACTCTAAAATGGAGGTGAGCACTTCATTAGGTAAATGCTCAATGTTGATAGAAGAGCTAAGATTCATTCGATGTCCTTCTTTAAATTATTCATATTTTCAGTCATTTTTTAGGAGATTATATACACGAACAATCGAAATTGTAAAAAGAATTTTAGAGACAAATTCTTAGCCTTTAAACTTATTATTAATAAAATAAGCCTGGGATATGCATAGATGATAAAAAATTACTTCTCGCTTGGTAGCTCTTTTGGTATATTTACAACCTTAATATTTTAGGACACTATATGCATAATAACAAAACATTGGCCCCCGTAGAGACTTTTTGTCATGATAAACGCAAATTTGCTCCCCCTCACTCATTTGTGAATCAGGCGCATATGAACGATTTATCTCAATATACAGCAATGTATCAAAAATCGATTCAACACCCTAATGAATTTTGGCTTGAACAAGCAAATACCTTGGATTGGTTTAAAACGCCTACTACTGCTGTCCGCTATATCTGGGAATCCAACAATAATCTTATTCATCATACTTGGTTTGAAGATGGCATCCTCAATCTTTGCTATAATTGCTTAGACAGGCACTTAGAAGGGCATCGAAAGCTGAAGCCTGCGATCATCTGGCAAGGTGATGATGAAGAGGAAACAATAACTTGGGATTATCAAACATTGCATATCCAAGTCTGCCGTTTTGCAAATGTGCTTAAGAAATGGGGTGTTAATAAAGGCGATCGAGTATGCATTTATCTGCCGATGATTCCTGAAATCGCGGTCGCCGTACTAGCTTGTGCTCGTATAGGTGCTATTCACTCGGTAGTTTTTGGAGGCTTTAGTGCTGAAGCCCTGAGCCATCGCATGAATGATTGCTCTTGTAAATTGCTAGTAACTGCAAATGCTAGCCTGCGTGGAGGCAAGCCAATCTACTTAAAATCCATTGCCGATGAAGCCCTGGCCTCCACTCCCTCTGTGGAAAAGGTAATTATAGTTCAAAGAGTTCCTGAGCCTTGTTCAATGCAAGCAGGGCGTGACATTTGGTATGAAGAGGAAATGGAAAATGCCTCTCAATTTTGCCCTGCAGAGCCGATGAATGCTGAAGATCCGTTGTTTATTCTCTATACCTCAGGCTCCACTGGCAAGCCCAAAGGGGTTGTTCATACTCAAGCCGGTTATTTGCTTTATGCTTCTTTAACCCATAAATATATTTTTGATATTAAAGATTCGGATGTTTATTGGTGCTCTGCAGATTTAGGATGGATTACAGGTCATAGTTATGTATTGTATGGTCCTTTGGCCAATGGGGCTACCACGCTTATGTTTGAAGGTACTCCTTATTACCCTCATCCAGGGCGGTTTTGGCAAATTATTGAAAAATTTCAGGTAAATATCTTTTATACCGCTCCGACAGTCATTAGAGCTTTAATTCGTTATGGGAAATCTTATCTGGAAGGTTATGACCTTAGTTGCTTAAGGCTCTTAGGTACTGTAGGAGAACCTATTAATCCAGAAGCATGGATGTGGTATCATGAAAATATTGGACAAGAAAATTGTCCCATAGTAGATACATGGTGGCAAACAGAAACGGGAGGCATTATGATCTCTCCTCTACCGGGTTGTCATGAAACGAAGCCTGGAAGCGCTTCCAAACCTTTCTTCGGTATCGATCCCATTATTTTACGTGATGATGGAACTCCTTGCGAGGTTGATGAAGGAGGATGTTTATGTATTCGGCAGCCATGGCCAGGAATGATGCGAACTACTTGGGGAGATCATCAACAATTTATTAATACTTACTTTAAAACTTTTCAAAATGTCTATTTCAGTGGGGATGGTTGTTCGATAGACGAGGGGGGCGATTATTGGCTCTTAGGAAGAATTGATGATGTAGTAAATGTATCTGGGCATCGTATGGGTACAGCAGAAGTTGAAAGTTCTTTAGTGAGCCATCCAGCTGTAGCGGAAGCTGCTGTGGTCCCTAAGCCTGATGAGGTCAAAGGACAGTGCTTATATGCCTTTGTCATCCTTAAAGATAATATAGAGAGCCATTCGGACTTAAAGAAAGAACTAGCCCAGCATGTACGCCAAGAGATTGGCCCTATTGCTGTTCCTGACTACATTCGATTTATTGATGCTTTACCTAAAACGCGCTCCGGCAAAATTATGCGTCGAATCTTAAGAAAAGTGGTAGAAGGTAATGTAGATGCATTGGGAGATATAAGCACTTTAGCTGATCCCTCAGTACTTGAATTTTTATTGAAAAGCACCTAGAAAAGGTAAAGCATAAAGCTAAATATTCTTTAACTTTATGCTTTACTTCTTACTTATTCAGTGAGATGAAGAACGCTTTTTCTTTTTATTTTCTACCACTTTACTTACTTTTTTAGCTCGCTTTGGAGGCGCTGGGGTGAGCTCAGAAGGAAGTACAAAATCAGGCTTTTTAGTTAGCATACGCTGATATTTATTCCTTAGCTCTTCACGCAGCTGCCTACCACTTTGGGGTGTTAACAGCACAGCACAGCTAACACCTAGCACTAAGCCTATCATTGCTCCTTCAGCAAAGGTCTTAACTGGGGAGGGGCTAGCTACTGCTATAAAAGGAAAAACTTTATCTAAAGAGGCTTCTTTAGCCTCAGGCTTTCCTTTTATATTCCCCTCTTTTTTTGGATAATTAAGTTTTTTCTTTCCTTGCTGTCGAAAAGGGAGAAGAGCACATACACTAGCAAGCCCTACGCCCACTAAAGCACCTAAAACTAGGCCCGGGGTATTACGCACAAGCTACCTCCTTTTTTTCATCTCCTGCCAGATATTAAGGCCGGTCATTGCCCAATCCATCATTCGGTGAACAGGGTGATAGTGCCCTTCATTCTCTTCTGAATCATCTTCTTCCTGGCTTTTACTAGAAAATTTGTCGGCAACAAATTTGGCTACATCTAACCAATTGCAGGCTTTTATTTTATCTACCAGCCCTTCTTCCTCTTCTGAAGAGTGTTGGGATAAAGCATATACGGCTGAGGCTCCGATCAAGCCTGCGCCAATAATGCCAAGAACAATATTTCTATTGGTACTATAGCTAGAAAAAGCATTGGAAGCAGCATGGCAAATATGATCGATTGAATCTTTTGCATCGTCATAAATTTTATGCCCTTTTTCCATAGCTTCATGAGCATACTCTTGAGCTGTATCACTGACTTGATCGTACATGGAATCAAGCGCTCTTGTAAACTTATGGCCCTTAGGCTTGGGAGCAAAAAATAAAGCAGCAGCAGCACCTATAAGGCATCCTGCGGCAGCTCCTAAAGCAATGTTAGAGACTTGCTCATTTGTAGAAGGTTCTGGAGGGGTTAAGGGCTTTTTATTGCGGGGCTTAACTTTAACCATAATTATCTCCCTTTTTTTATTTTTTGCCAGGTTTTGACTCCTATTGTAGATAATTTTATCAAATCACCTACAATTTCATTCCAATCATTTTTTTTCTCAACGTGATAAAAATTACATGGGTTTTCATCTTCATTGTCATTAAATGATTGAGTGACTTTATTGACTGCTGCGCTCACATGGTTGATAGAATCTAAAATAGGATTTAAGTCAGAGAGCTTATCTTGCGTTGTTATTACAATCTTATTAGAGTTTTCTAAAAGTCGTAAAGTTTCTTGAACAAGGGGCTCGATTTTATTTTCCATTCGAAATAGGCTGGAATTAACATGTTGAACGGATTCGAGCACGGCTTTAAGAGCTTTAACTAAGAAAAAAGCTATAATACTAAATATTAGTGTAGCTGACACGGCACAAACTATGTAAATCACATGACTATCCATTTATTATTCCTTGATTTCTTTGGAAAAAATGCTGCTAGTTCAAGCATAACTTTCCCTAGCAGCCTATCCCTCATTATTTGCTATTTGCAATTACAAGGTTATTTGAAACACTTTTCACGCCAGGAACTTGACGAGCTATTGAAGCGACATGATTTTTCTCATCTTCGCTATTTACAGAGCCTGCTATAATCACATTCCCATTATTTACACTAACTTCTGCAGTTTTAGCATAGGAAGAAAGTTTTTTATCATCTTTAATCGCCCAACGAATTTTTTGGGAAATATCTCCATCTGTCCAAGCAGCAGTTTTTTTAGTTTCGCTATAACTAATCTTTGCATCGGAGTGTCTTGGAAGATTTGATGGTTGTGTATAAGTTTGGGCAGCAGAAGGTCCTGGAGTTTGAACAACACCTGCATTCCCAGAAGAATTTTTTATTTCTGTTTGGGAAGGAGCAGAGTTAAGGTAAGAGGATTTTTCTAGGTTAGAAAGCCCCTCCTGTGAAGTTACAGCTTGCGCATGCAGCATAGAAGCGCCAGCTAGAACAGTCATAGTAGCTAAAGACAATTTGAAAAGATTTTTCATCGAGGTTCTCCTTGATTTATTTAGATTGACATTCATGTTTAATTTGATCTGTATATTAAATGTTAAAAAATATACAGCTCTTTTGCAAATATTATTTAAAAGCATACATAAATGGATGATATCCATTCATTTAAGCTAATCAGCCACTTTTTCGGCTATATTTCTTTCCCAAAGGTCTAAACTCAGCGTTTTGAGGATAGCATAGAGAGGCACAATAAAAAAAAGGCTCCAAAATCCAAACAATGAAGCACTTGTAGCTAAAAGGATAATAATTGTAATAGGATGGATATTCAGGCGCTTTCCTACTATCCGTGGCGAAATTAAGTTTAAATCTATTAAATGGACCATCAAAACAATTGCTAGCACTTTTAAGCCCATGAAAGGAGTGGATGTTAATCCTACAAGTAGAGCAGGTAATGTCGAAATAAGCGTTCCAAAAAAAGGAATTAAATTAAAAAGACCTGCGATTATAGCAAGTAAAAATGCATAATCTAATCCAATTCCTGTATAACCGATAAAAACTAAAACACCCACGATAAAAGCAATGATTACCTGCCCACTAATATAGCTAGATAATATTTCATCTATATCATTTAGCGCTTTTGAGACTCTTTTTTTATAAATAATAGGAACATGGCTTATAAATTTCTCAGAAGCATGCTGATCATCTTTTAAAAAATAATACAAAATAAAAGGAGTGATAATGAAATAAGAGGCGACCGTGGTTAAAGAGCTTATACTGCTCATGATTCCCCCGCTAGCCCATTGCGTTATTTCTCGAAGATAATGGTAAAATAAATTCCTTAATTGCTCAGGAGAAAGAGAATAAAAATTAAACACATTCATCAAGTCGACAGTTTTATTTTCTACTTCTTTAAGCTTTTGTTGAGGAAAAGATCTGAAAGCCGTGATTTGTCCCTCAATGTAAGGCCATACGATACTAATCAATAGGCTACCGGCTATTATCATGAACAAGTAAATAAAAATGATAACCAAATAACGAGGGATTTTAGTTTGGTCAAGATATCTTACAACAGGGCGGAAGATATAATAAAATAAGCCAGCAATGATTATAGGCAGCAAAAGGGTGGTAACAAACTGAAAAACTAATTTAAAGAAAGGGAAAAGCTGAAAACCTATAAATAATGTTAACAGGATCACCAAACTCGATAGAGCATTACTGAAAAATTTTTGATTATACCACATGGTCAATTCTTCTGTCCTGTCTGATTGCAGTGCGGATTAATAGAAGTAATTTTTCTTATGGTCTCATTATCTACATTGCTGGATATCCCAGCAAGAGTAGAATTACTTATGCTTTAAAAACTCTTCTAGGAAAACTCTTAAAAGTTCGCCTCTTAAAGCCCTCTAAATACCATTTAGCATGAAGGAAACAAAGTTTGAAGAAACTTTCCCGGTTTTAATCCCCAAAAATTAATTATTTCTAGCTCTATACAAACGCTTTTGAGGCCAGGATTGCATAAAAAAAGCCGTTGATCCTATGAAACTATAAGGATGCTCATTCTCTAACATTTAAATTAAATAGATAGCTAATACAGCATAACCTGACTGCCGCTTGTTAGCTCTCCTTTAAAGCTTTTATATTGGCTAGATAAGCTTTATTCCACATATAACCACAGGCTTTTTAAATAATCTCCTTCTGGATGATAAATATTAAGAGGATGATCGATCCCTAAGCGGTGTCTGCCAATAATACGCACTTGGCGCCGGGCTTCAACTGCCGCTTGAAAAACAACTTTTTGAAAGAGTTGTTCGTTAACATAATAAGAACAGGATGATGTTAACAATAAGCTTTGAGAAGGCATTTTTTGCAAGGCTATGCGATTGATATCTTTATACCCTCTACAAGCCGGAATAATATCTTTGCGATGTTTTGCAAAGGCGGGGGGATCTAAGATAATCAAATTGTAGTCTAAAGAGGATTCCCTTAAGAATTGAAAAACGTCTTTAGGATAAAAGTGCATGCAAGAAGTAACATCATTTAACTCTGCATTCTTTTGGGCAAGGTGCAAAGCTACCTTAGAAATATCGACAGAATCTACTTGTTTAGCTCCGCCGGCAGCTGCATAGAGACTAAATCCACCCGTATAGGCAAAACAATTTAAAATACGTTTATCTTTGGACAAATTCTTCACTTGAGCACGCATCTCACGATGATCTAAAAAAAAGCCTGTTTTTTGCCCTTGCACAGGATTTACTAAAAACTTTATTCCATTCTCGCGAATGCTTACTTCTTCTTCTAATTTTCCATACAGCAACTGCTCTGTGGCTTTCAGCCCTTCTTCTTTTCGAGAAGGCAGTAGAGATTTTTCATAGATAAACGTGGGTTGAAAAGTCTCTATAAGATAATCCAATAAGTAAGGCTTCAGATTTTCCATTCCTAAAGTCGAGATCTGCACCACAAATCCCTTCTCATACCGATCGACGATGAGTCCTGGTAGAAAATCCCCTTCACCATTGATTAAACGATAAGCCGTGGTGTCTGGAGAGAAAAACTTGATGCGCAAAGCGGTAGCTAATTCTAAGTTATTTTTAAAAGCTTCTAAGGGAGGTTGGCTTCCAAAAGAGAGCATCCGCCCAAAAATTTTTGCTTTTGAATTGAAATAAGCACTGCCTAGTAAATCCCCCTGATGGGAATAAACAGGAAGAATCTCTCCACACAAATTTTGAGGCAGATGAGCGACAGCTCCTGAAAAAATCCAGGGATGGCGATTCAAAATAGCTTTTTCTTTACCGACTTTCAACGTAACTTTCTTAACAAGCATAAATTAAACTACTAAGGAGAGAAGATTAACTTCTAAAAAGGTGCAAAACAGACACAAAGCCAGGCTATAATCCAAATCAGGCCGCCAAGCGGAGTTATCCGCCCTGCGAATGCATTGCCAGATAAAGCCATATAATACAAACTTCCCGAAAATACAATAATGCCGACCGTAAATAACCAACCAGCCGTTTGTAGTAAAATCCCGGAAAGATGCTGAGGCTCTAAAGCTAATAAAATTAATCCTAAAGCATGGTACATTTGATAACGAACACCTACTTCAAAAGTAACCAACCTTTCTTTAGAAATTTTCTGCTTTAACGCATGAGCCCCAAAAGCACCTAAAATGACTGCAGTCATTGCAAAAAATGCACCTATAGAAAAGAATAAAGAAGAAAAGGCCATATTATAAAGGCTCCAAAAAAGAAGAGCTTAGCTTGGATGGCTACTAAATATCAAAATGAATTTTCAACTTAGCTTTTATTTCTGCTAAAAGCCCCTTAAACATCTTTTAAGGGATATATTTTGATAGTGCCCATTAAAAACGTCCCAATATTTTTTTACTGAGCAGTAGCAATCCTGCGTAGTTTGAATAAAGATAATGAAACTTGTAGAGGGAGTGAACGTCTAGCCTCGAAAAAAAGTTCTTTGAAGCCTGCGCGCTATTTATAAGAAAAGGGTTAGCTTCCAAGCTTTACTTCCCTTTCCAGGCTACACCTACAGAGCCTATTTGAGTAGTACCAGCAAAGCACTTAAAATTTTAGAACAAACTTTGAATAAATAGTCCAACCTGATTTACCCTAAAAAACTCCATCATTGCATCAATTTTAAAAAGAAAAAATATAAATTTCCTTTTAATGGTAAGCTAAAAAAGTA
>NZ_VJOT01000062.1 GCF_011087585.1 Neochlamydia sp. AcF84 | reverse complement strand
AAGAATAGATTTAAAGTAAAGTTTGGCATCGGTAGGAAAGGCGATAGCTTTAGGCATTACGGTTGTATCGGCAATGACTTTTTTAAAGCTTTTTTTTTCACTGCGCCTGTCAGAACAGCTGCTGCAATCGTCCCTTGTAAAATCTTGCTAAGTCCAGCTTCGCCTAATCTAGATCTCCATCTAATTAAAGAAGTAGGATGAATAGGCAGCGCATGATGCCAAAACTCATACCCACAAAAGTATTGCCAATAAGGATTTTCTACCCATCGATGCACCACATTTACATCCGAAAGCCCATACATATGCTGCAAGATAAAGAGCCCTACAACTAGCCTTACAGGCTTAGCTGGCTGCCCTATCTTTTCTACAAACAGCTTATCAAACTCTTCTTCCAGCTGCTTCCATTCAATCAATTTGGATAGCTGGATAAGAGGATGATCTAGATTGAGTTCATCGCTAAATCGAGATTTAAAAAGACGGCTTTGTTTGTTATCTAGCTTGATTGGTTTCATAGTCAAATTTGCAAGAAATTAAGAGCTTTATAATGATTTAGGCGTAAACAAATTATAGCGATTTGGGAGAAAAAACGCTCTCAAAATATGCTTAAGCATGAAATATCCTTTAAATCATGTCAAACTAAATAGAGAGGCATTTTTAAAAGGTTAGGTATGCAAACATAGTTTTTTCAAAGCGTATAAATCCAATTCTCCCTTAGAGGAGTTAAGTTATGAGTTTTAAAATTTTTTTTTATAATGTGTGCACGGATGAGGATATAACGAGGGTTTTAAAGCGCCCTCTTATATAAAAGCTTAGGAAAAAATCTGGCCACCTATAAAGAGGTTGTAGCTAATGTTTTAAGGCCAGCAATTTTTAAGCAAAGGTATTCTTCTTTAAGTTAGGAAAGATTTTTCTTTAACCGTCCGTAGCAAGAGAAAATTAAAAGTTACCAATTATTTTCTAAATCACAAAATCATTTATAGGTTTTAGCCTCTGATTACTTAACCGTTATTATTCCATGGCGTCCATAAGGCCAATTTTATCCGATTGTCTCTTTCTCTCTAGGGATGGTTAGTTCCACTAAAGATAGAAGCCCTAGTAAAATAAAAGTAATAAAAAATGGATCAGGAATTTTAGCTTGTAAGGTCAGCCCTACCAAAACAATAAACTGTAAAAAAGTAGTAACTTTGCCACACCAAATGGCTCGAAATTGATAGTGACCTAAACGCTTATCAAGCAGAAGATGTATTCCAAAAATTAATACGGCAATATCGCGACAAATCAAAGCGATAGCTTGCCAAAGCATTAATCGACCTTCGCCGATAAGAACACTGGCCACAAAAATTACAAAAAATTTATCGGTGGAGGGATCAAGTAAAGTGCCAAATTTGGTAGTGATTTTTTGGCGCCTTGCTAGATATCCATCAAGGCCATCACTAAGCATGGCTAGTAAGATCGCTATCACTCTCCAAAAAATATTTTCCTGTAAAAATAAAAAAGCTAAGGGTATACGACAAAAAGAGATTAAGTTAGGTAAAGATAATAGCATGCGTTGAACACTTTAAATTTCCCACTATTTTAGCCTATCTACTCCTTTTTGTATCAATAAAATCGCTTAAAAGATAGTTAAAAACAACCATTAGGCTTTTCTTAAGATCTTTTTGTAGATGGAGGAAGTAGATAATAGCTGAATTTTATAGAATAGGCTTGTCTGATGTTTTTAATAGTAAAGTGCTTAAGACTCCTCATAAAACTTTTCTATCAATTTAAAATTAATATTTTTATAAAGGTTTTTTAAGATGCAAGAAAGAGTAACCCCTGTTTTTTAGTCATGCCTGAGCTCTTAAAAAAATTATTGCCTCTTATCTAAAAAAGTGTGGCTCTTTTTTTTAAAGCTGTAAGCTGGCTAAAAAATTATTGCCTGCCCTTTTTATCTTAAGGCGTGTATTTTGGAAACGCTAGAGGCTTTTTAAGGACTAAACTATTTTAACATTTTATCCTGGAAAAAATGCTTTAAACCAAAAATAATTAATAAATTGATCTTAGGATAGATCGCTAAAGAATATAAGCTTGCTTGGCATTATCTCTCTAAAGGCAATCTGCCTTAATAGCGTAGCCTTTAACTTTTAAAAATAAAAATTTATGCAGCTTTCTCCTATAGCCGTTATCAATCTGAAAAGCCATCCTGAACGGTGGATAGCTTGGGTTAAAGAGGCAGAGCGGATGGGCATCACTGATTATTCTCGTTGGGAAGCAATCGATGATTCTACGCTAACGCTTACCTCAGAAGTTCAGCAGCTGTTTATAAACAATGATTTTAATGGGCATCCCGGGGCCATAGGATGCGCTCTTTCGCATATACATCTTTGGCTTTATATGATTGAAAACAAAATACCCGAGTTAATGATTTTAGAGGATAACGCTCGCTTCAATAGCTCTTTTGAAATTCCAGAATTGCCTTTAGGATGGGACTTGTTTTATTATAATGGTCCTTCCGTTAAGGACATTTGTCCTTCAGGTGTTTCCCTTAACAATAAAATCATGATTCCTCAATGTTCAGAAGATTTACACTTTACCACCCTCAGCTATAGGCTAAGCTATAGTGGAGCTTGTAAACTGATGGGAAGGTTAAGAAAGATAGGTTTTAATAAGACCGTGGATGGATTCATGAGAGATACATTTGATCGTCTAAATGTTTTTTGTTATAAAAAATCAAGAGTCTATCCTGCCCATGAGTTAGAGTCAGATGTTAATCCAATATTCAAAAGTTTTTTTATAAGCCAGATAGATAAATAAAACAGGCAGCCTTTTTTCATGGGCTTATCTAAACAGGACTGGATTTCTTAAGTGTAATAGTGCAAGCTTTGAAGCTGAAAACTTAAAGATAAACAGCTGAATAAATTAAAAACTTATATGAATAAAGTGCTCATGCCACTTCGACTTAAAGAAAAGGGGAGTTAAAGATAGAGGCCTAGTAATATACCCGCATAGAGTAAGCGGAGCTTTATGAGAGGAAAGCGAGGGATTAATTTTCCCCGCTTTTCCTTGATAGAAGTAAAAAAGAATTTTATTCTTTAACTTAATCCTTGGATTATACCATCCCAGCAAAAACAACAAAAAAGCTAGCTAAGCTAGCTGAGGCCATAGCAATCAAAAATGAAGATTTGCAGGCAAAATCATTAGTTTTCTTGGCGGTATGCTTGAGCGAATTGTAACCTTGCTTAAGGAAATCCGCAAAAGTTTTGAAGGGGTTTGCCCATCCCTGCTGATCTGGCAAGGTTGGCAAGGGGATTTCCTGCTCATTTTCATTAAGAACAGCTCCTTCGTTTTCAAAGCCTTCTGTTTTGATGGCGGATGGATAGGCTTGCTGGCCATTTGCTTGGGAAACCTTTAGCAAGTCCAATGCCTCCTTCTCTTGATATTCTTGCTCTATCTCTTCCTGCAACTTCACCATGAAATTTTTTAAGAAAACTAAAGAGGCGGTTTAATTTTAAAATAGCCTATTTAGCGTGATTAGTTTTTTATAAATCGCACAATGTGCCATTTTACTACTTTTTAATGAACTCCAGCTATTGACTGGTCAGCTTAAGCTCTCTAGGATAGGCGACCTGAAAGCCTTGAAGGGCTGTTGAATAGCCTCTCTTTTATCGTTATAGCAAGGCTAAATTAAAATCAATTTGTGGATGGGGATAAAATATTGAGGCCTTATTAGTTAGCCCGCCAGGTTTTATTCATGGAAATATTTTTTAAAAGCTAGCCGGGGGACTACTCTCCCCCTTTTGAAAGGCAAGAACTTCATACTTCTGTATAAAGCTGACGTGAGGTTGGGAAGGCAATTTCTGCACCATGCTTATTTAAAATATTATAGATAGAAAATAGGATTTCTTGCTTTGCTTGAATGTAGCTTCTATGATCGATATCTAATAAATAAGCGGAAATATGAATATTAACAGCGTAGCTGCCAAAGCTCTCTAAATTAACCGTCGGGCCTAACCTTCTATCGACGTGGAAATGGTCAACAAGCATTGTTGTTATATCACTGATGATATGCCGAGCGACAGGCATATCACTGTAGCGAATTCCAATGGTTTCATCAAATTTGCGATGGCTCATTCTAGCTGGGTTCATCACGACCACTTTGGAAAACATAGAATTTGGAATATAGATAGGGCGCTTTTCAAAGGTACGTACACGTGTCATATACCACCCAATTTCTTCTACATTTCCTTCCACCTTGCGCTCAGGCAGGTTAATCCAGTCTCCCACCGTAAAAGGTTGGGTAACGTAAACCATTAAACCGCCAAAAAAGTTAGCGATCATTTCTTGGGAAGCAAAAGCAATTGCAAGACCGCCAACCCCTCCAAAGGCAATTAACGTGTTAATATTCTGGCCTGTTATCTCTAATACCGAGAGAGCAGCAAGAAATAAAATGATAATAGTCCACATTTTATTAATGACATCAATTTTTCCCGAATCGATAGGCTGATCATGCTTGAGGCTTTGCAAATGCATATTGAAAATAATGGCTTTTTTCCAGCGCATAAGAAACCAGGCGATGGCTGAAACAAGGCCAATAGAAAGAACTTTAGGCAGGTTGGAAAAAATGGTACCCTCAAACACACGGTGACTGATTAAATCAATAAGCTGAAAAAAGGCATAAAACCATATATAAGCACTTAAGGGGCGATAAAAAGATTGAACAAAGCTATCTTTCCAAATTTGATTAGTTCTTTCAAAATAGAGGTGTAGCTTCTCTAAGCCGCGTCTGGCAAAGAAATTAATAATTAAAACGAGCAATACAATTCCTATTGCTTCCAGGATCCATTTATAAGTCCCATCCATGGTAAACGATAAAATAGAATGAAAGATGTTCACAAGTTCTAATAGCATAGTTTCCCTCATTGGCTAATAGCTGATCGAGTTCTCTTTAACTAATTTCCGGCAATTCAATAAGATGCCTAGCATCTTTTTGCTGCCAAGCTTTTTTTAATGTATCCATTTTCTTATTAGAAATACCACCTAGGAATTCAATAGATTCTAAAAGTCTAGCACGGGTGCGATCTTTTCCCAATATAGCGACAGAATCAAATAAAGGAGGACCTTGTAGCTTTCCCATTAAGCTAGCAAATAAAAGAGGCATAATGGTTTTCTTATGGTTTACCCCGAATAGCTCTGCCATACTCCTTGAAGCCTGGTTTATTCCCGTACTTCCCCAATTTTCATTTTCGTCCATGTACCATATTATCCCCTGTAAAATCAGAGGAGCTTGATGATAAGTGATTCCTTTAGCAGTAAAAATCTCTACGGTGTATTTGAGATGATTAATAAAGAAAAAATCACATAATTCCATAAATTCGCCGAAAGTCTTAATACGTGAATGGCATAAAGGCATTAATTTTTGCATATATTCATCACTAAAATTCCATTGACGTAATCTTTCCCATAGCTTGTTCTCGGGGATATTCTTTATAAGATACTGTTGGTTGATCCAGGCCAGCTTTTGCACATCAAATATGGCTCCCGATACCCCAATGCGCTTATAATCAAATTCTTGAATAATTTCGTCTAAAGCATAAATTTCTTTATCACCAGGCATGCTATAGCCCATTAATGTCATGAAGTTAACAAAGGCTTCTGCTAGATAACCAGAATCCCGGTAATAAAAGATGGAGGTTGGATTCCTACGCTTAGATAACTTTTTTCCATCTCTTCCTAACAATAAGGGCATATGCATAAAAGTAGGTGGTGCCCAGCCAAAAGCTTCATACAGATAAATATGCTTAGGCGTTGAGCTCATCCATTCATCACCGCGGATTACGTGGGTGATTTTCATAAGATAATCATCTACCACGTTTGCTAAATGATAAGTAGGAAATCCATCAGATTTAAGAAGAACTTGATCATCGATATCGGCCCACGGACAAGTGATACGGCCTTTAATATGATCTTCATACACACATTCTCCCGTTAAAGGCATTTTGAGACGGATAACATAGGGAAGTTTTTGAATTTCACGCTGATGAATTTCTTCCGCACTTAAATTGCGGCACCGGCGATCGTAACCTTGTCGGCTCCCCAGCTTTGTTGCTAATTCACGCATTTCTTCTAGATCTGCTGGCGTACAAAAGCATTTATAAGCTCGCCCCTTGTCGATAAGCTCATAGGCATATTTTTTATAGATTTCGAAACGCTCGGATTGGCGGTAAGGACCATAAGGGCCTCCTATATCAGGACCTTCATCCCACTGGATGTTACACCACTGCAAGGCTGTATAAATGTTTTGCTCATATTCAGGACGGCTACGTGAGCGATCAGTATCTTCAATACGTAAAATAAATTTTCCTTGATGATGGCGGGCATAGATGAGGTTAAAAAGTGCCATGTAGGCGGTTCCAACATGGGGATCGCCTGTAGGAGAAGGAGCTATGCGTACACGAACAGTCATTTCTAAAATCCTTATTAAGTTAATCTATGATCGAAAGACTATTTTCCTTGATTGGCCCATAGAATTCAAGGGAAACTAGATGATCGAAATAGAGGAAGATGAGGGATGCACCTCTTAGAAGTGCCCATTAAGTAAAGATGTGCTAAATTTAATATAAACTCCGCACTCTAAGCTGAAGCTATAGTAAATATTTGGTGATTTTAAATGGTTTAAAGGATTATTGCATGAGAAGAATTACATCTTTCATTACATTATAAGCCTCTGTTAGCTGTAAGTCATTTTGACCAAACTCTGCCGGCTCCTCTTCATCAGCAATTTCTTTCTTTTTTAATTCCTTCAAAAAATTTTGATAATTAGGATTTTTTTCGATGCGATACTTAGCATTTTTGCGGAGTTGCTCCATAAAAGGTTGATAGGTATTTAGGCGAGGCTGTAGGTCATAACTGTAAAACATACGAAGCTGTTCTCTTTGAAAAAAAGGAACATCAGAAAGATCATCATTAAAGTTAGATTTTATTTGATCGTTCTCCAAAGGGTATTTGGCATACTGTTCTCCTAATTCCATTTCCGCTAAAGGTCCAGGGATTACAATATCTGAGGTGACTCCGGTCAATTGGGGCGTACGCCCGGAGACTGTGTAGTAGCGGCCTCGTGTAACTTTGTACTCGCCTTGGGGATTGACTGCATGGTTTTGAATAGTAGTGTTAAGAGTAAAGGTTTGAAAAGAACCTTTTCCGAAAGTATGATCATCTCCTACGATCATAGCGCGCCCATAATCTTGCAAAGTCCCGGCCACAATTTCAGAGGCAGAAGCGCTTGCTCGGTTGGTTAGGACCACTAAAGGGCCTTCCCAAACGCTACGTCCTTCTAATGCGCGTAAATGCTGGATTTTACCTGTATCGTCTTTGATAGAAACTACAATTCCTTTGGTAATAAAAAGGCCAGTAACCTCAACTGCTTGGGAAAGCAAACCACCTGAATTAAAGCGCAAATCAAGAATCACTCCTTTGACATGCTGCTCCCTTTTAATTTTTTTAAGTGCCTCAGCTAAATCACTTGCTGATGAGCTTTCCGGATCTTGATAAAAAGAGTAGAGCTTTAGATAAGCGATGACTCCATCCCCAAATGGCTCATAGGAAGATTCATAACGCGTGTCTTTTAGAACCACTTCTCCACGGTTAAGCGTTACATCTAGTTTTTCTTCTTTTATCTTATCTTCATTTTCAGGTGCTTCTCGAATCACTGTTAAAGTTACGGGGCTGTTTTCTTCTCCACGAATGAGCTCTACGGCATCCGCGATGTCTAGGCCCACCACAGATTCACCATTTACAGCGATGATGCGATCTTTAATTTTAAGCATTTTGTTTTCTGCCGCGGGACCTCCTTCAATAATTTTAATAATGCTAAAACCATTTAGATCATCTCTTAGTTGGGCTCCAATCCCAAAAAGACGCTGTTGCACATGAATCATGAACTGGGCTGCCTCATCGGGTGTAAAATAGGCAGTATGGCTATCTAAGGCAGAAGCAGTCGCTTTAAGAATATTGGCTAGTAAGAATTGCTCGTGTTTTAAAGTGTTTGTGTCTAGAATATCTTCTTCGTATTTTGCTTGACGTTTCTGGATGCGTTTAAGGGTTTTATCTTTTTGAGCAGGAGTTAATTTTTCCGAAGCCTCTATTTGCAAAGCTTTTATTCTTTCTAACCTAGCTAAAAGCTCTTTTTCTGTATGTGTCCATTTCATCTCTTTAAATTCATCTGTGCGTACCTGCTTAGGAAGGTTGCTTATATCAATTTTTTCTTCCAATGCCTGACGACGCTTAATGGCTTGAATCATGATCTGGTGAATTTGTTCAAATTGGCTAAAACTATTGCGATGATAATCTTGCAGAATCTGATCGAGTAAATGGCTAGAAGGATGTAACCATTGAGCAATATCAGATTCAATGAAATAACTTTTATTAGGATCAAGTATTTCGAGGTAGTTGTTTAAAGTTCTTTCAATGAGAACAGGTGTAAGCTCTTTATGAGAAGCATGCGTTTTCATAATTTCATTCAGCTTGGCTGATAGTATAGCAGGAGTTAAATTCGGTAATTTGCCTTCTGCTACTGAGAGGAAAGAGGTTAACAAATATAATAACAAAAATATGGCCTTTTTAACCCCAGACATCCTTTTCTCCTGATAAAAATCTAAAAATCCATTATAAAGGCTCGGCTTCTTTATTTCTATTTGTTTTTAACGCCTTGAACCTTAGCTGCCATGAGGTAAATAGCTAATAAAAAAAATTTAAATTCTATGTAAAGAAAAGCTTGATTTCAATTCTTTTTTATGCAATACTTTTGCCTTAAGTTAACGAATTTTAAGGCCTTTTTAGAAAACATTAAAATATAAGTCTCTGAAAATGTGAGCCAAGCCTCTTAAATTATTTAAGAGGTAGGCGCAGATGATCGCAAGACTAAAGAAAAATATCATAAATATATTTATCACAAATTATTAAACAGAAAATTTTGGAGATTAAAACCATGACCAAACCTAAGGATAATCAGAAGTTTGAAAATAAGTTGGTTTCAATTACCGAAGCCGCCAAACTTAACAAAGTAACGCGCCAAGCTATCTATGTGGCCATTAAATTAAATAAATTGAAAGCTAGCAAAGAAACTACCCGTTGGACAATCCATTTAGATGATCTGGAAGCTTATCGCAAGCAAAAGTATTCTCGTTCTAAATCTACTTTTAATGGTGAGTTGTTGTTTGATAATAATAAAGGATACTATTCGGTTAATCAGGTAGCTAAGATGCTGAGTGTCCCAGCGCAAAAGATCTATTATGCCACCCGTGTAGGTATGTTAAAAGCTCAACGTAAAGGTGCGGCATGGGTTATTCATGCACAAGACATGAAACAGTATGCCGAATCAGCTCTTAAAAAGAAAAATATCCGAAAAGCTGTTTAATTTTGCATCTTTTCAAAGGTATGCTCTAAAAAGTCTAGGTTATTCTCTACCTAGGCTTTTTATTATATGCTTTAAAAAGCTTAGTCTACATATTCAACTCTTTAAAAGGAGCCTTTCTACTTAACGATCAGGGTCTTCACAAAGTATCGGGCTGCATAAGAAGTAGCTAAAAAACCTATTATCTTCGATAAAAAGTCTTAAATTTTAAGCATGCTTTATACCCATCAATCTTTCGACTAAATTATCCTATGCTTTAGGATAAGCCGCTTCTTGTGTGATAAGCCGGGAATTTATAGTTTTCCTATGGCCGCACCTCTTAAATTAAAACCCTAATTTTTTTAAAGCCTCTGATTTAAATAGCTGCTCAAAATCTTTCCTCTATCTAATAAAATAAAAAAAGAAATAAATTTAAAATTCAAGCGATCAGTTTAAAGCTTAAAAAGCTGATTCTCTTTTTCTTCAGTTTTCTACTTGTTCCCCTATAAAATTTTGGTCATTTTAACTTAAGCTTGCAATAAGCGGGCAGAAAGCGTTCTTCACTTACTAGCTAGAGCTCATCTTATTTAATAGGCTTTTATCCTCGATTCATTAAGCGCCCGAGGCTGAATAGAGAATGCTAGAACAAGAAAACCTTAAATCGTCTCAATTTGCAAGAGAGAATGATGATGCTCAGCTAATAAAGCATTTTCTTTTTCCAGAAGCTCTTTTCCTGCAAAAGCAATCGTTGCTCCCTTTTGCCAGTTAGGAGCAATAAAAGTTCTTACCGCCTCTATGATCTCTTGTTTTGTTAATGTTAAAAGTTTAGCACGGAAGGCTTGCCGAACAGCTGCAGTTTTTCCTTCTCTTAGCCAGCTATATGCCAAATCAGCACGGCTGCCAGGGGAGATAGGGGCGTCCATTGCTTGAATCATTTCTAATTGAGCCTCTACTATGTCCTCTTCATCAAATTGTCCTTGAAGAATATGATTAATTGAGGCTTCAAAAGCATTCAATGTGCTAAAAATATTAGGATCTCGATATGAATAAAAATAGAAATTACCAGCCATTGCATTGCTGACAGCTCCTCCCCCATAGGCTCCTCCTTGTTCACGAATGCTTGCATGTAAAGTTAAATTATCAAATAAAAAGGCCGCAATGCTTAGAGCAGGCGCATGCTCATGAATATAAGGAACTGTGTTGAAAACTTTGCTAATGAAAGCCACAGGCGCAGAAATCGTGCGTCCCTGAGAAGCGATGGGAGAGAGGATGAAGTCTCCTTTCCAAGCTTCATAAGAATGAAGTGGCATATCTAGAAGACCATAAAAATTCTGGGCTTTAATCTCCGCATAAATTTTAGCATCGCAAGAAAGCACTAAGTGGGGTTGGTCAGTGGCTAAAAGCTTGTCTTTCATTTCTATAAGCTTTGCAATTAAGATTTCTTTATGGAGTTCAAAATTCAAGGCTAGCTCTTTGATTTTCCAAAAGTATTCTAGCCCATACCAGTGATTAGAAATATGAGAGGGTATACTAAGTCCTGCCGCAGAAAGATTAGTAGCATAGCGAAGAGAATTTTGGTTGATAGAGCTTTCTAAGGTTGTATAATGTTTTTGCAGAATTTCTTTCAAACGGGGGAGATCTTTAAAATCGGTAGAGCTAGCCATCTCCTGAAGAAGCTGAAAAAGCTGGGGTATTTTACGATAAAGAGCTTTCCCTTTTAGCGATAAGGTAGGTGATATTTTATTAAAGTCGTGGGCTTGAATGTTAAGAGATAGAAAACCATTTATTCCTCCTATATGAGCCTGGATGAATTCAAGATTTTCCATGTAATTTCTTCCACCACATCCCATTTGAGGCAGCAAAAGGGCAAAGAGGCGTGCGTAAAATAAATCCGCCTCTTCAATATTGGGTAAATTAAAAATTAGATCTGCATAAAGGATGCGGTTTGTAAAGCAAGAATGAGTGAATACTTGGAAATTGCCTATCCTTTCTTGGTTTAATAAATAATCTTTACCATGTACAGGAATATCTTCTAAAGAAAGCTTGGGCAAAATATCTAAACATGCTTCCTCTTGGTCTTTTTGGAAAGCGGAAAGTTCTTTTGCTTGTTGCAATAGATGTTCTATCTCTTTAGCTGATAAAGATTGATGAATTTTATTTAGAACGGCTCTTTCTTGGTCCAGCTCTTGAGCTTCAAGCTCTTTGCTAGGCTCTAATATAAGGCGAACATAATGAGGGTTATCAATAAAATATTTGCGAATTAAGTTAGTTAAATAATGAGGGTTATCGATAAGATGCTGCCTTAGTCTGTCGAAAAGTGTATGAATCATAAGCCCTTCTTCTGGCTTAGCGCCGTGCTGTTTTAAAAGGGCTGCACGCATAAAAAGGGAGAGTCCGAAAGGAGATTGATCACCTGTGATTTCGCTACGGAAAAATTCTAACTGATGCATGGCATTTTCTATCGAATTTAAAGAAATTCCTTCCCTCGTAATTTCTATTAAAGTGTTTTTAATAAGGTTTTCTATTGTGCCTGCGCATTCAGGTTGGCAGCCTTTAAGAATGATTATAAAGGGTGCTTCGTGAACGTCTGTGTCTATATAGGCACTAGCCGTCTTGCATAAACCAGACTTTAGCAAGGCCATTTTTAAAGGAGACGCGTCCGTATCCATCAAAATAATTTCTACAATACTAAGCGCTAACAGTTCATGCTGCTCTAAAATGTGGCAAGTCAGCCATCCTAGCGCAAGCATCGTTTTATTTTCGGTGGGTTCATGGGAGGCAAGGGGATAAAATTCATGTACATAGTGGGGAGTAGAAAAACGAGGTTGGAAAGGAATGGGAGGTAAGGGAGAAGCTTTATTAGCCAATCTCAAAGTATGCTGAGTAATAAAATCTAAATGTTCCACAAGCGGTAAATTGCCGTAGAAGAAAAATAGGCAGCGACTGGGGTGATAATATTTTTGATGAAACTCTACCAGCTCATTATAACTCAAAGAGGGGATAATTTTTGGATCGCCACCTGAATTATATCCATAAATGGTATTAGGATACAGGGCTTGATTTAAAGCTTCACCTAGGCGAGACATCGGTGAGGCCATTGCTCCTTTCATTTCATTAAATACTATTCCTTTATATTCTAAAGGAGAGTGGGGATCGGTAGGATTGCTAAATTCAAGGCGGTGCCCTTCTTGTAGAAAGCTAAAGTATTTAAGGTTAGGTTTAAATACTGCATCGAGATAGACTTCTAAAAGATTATAAAAATCTTTAGGAACTTGAGAAGCAGCGGGATAACATGTAAAGTCCTGACCTGTAAGGGCATTCATATAGGTGTTGAGGCTCCTACGAGTCATCGCAAAGAAGGGATCTTTGACTGGAAACTTTTCTGACCCACATAAAACAGTATGTTCTAAAATATGAGCCACCCCATTAGAGGAATTGGGAAGCGTTTGAAAAGATAGACAAAAAAGGTTTTCAGGATCTTCATTTCCCAAATGCATGATTTGGGCGCCGGTAGGCGTGTGTACTAGCTCAGTTAAAAAACATTGAAGTTCGGGAATTTCTAGAGCTTTTGTAACTGTAAAATCAAGATATGTGTCCGCGACATGTTTAAGAGAAGGAGTTTTTTTTGCCATAGAGGGGCCTATAAATTTAAAGGTTAATAACCTTCTTGAGAGCCTATTTTATTTAAAGAGATGTTAAAAATGACCTAGGTATACCAGATTTCTACTTATAGCGCCAAGAGGCAAATTGCTTAGTAAAGTGTAATAGGTAAAAATTTATTTTTATGTAAATGCAAGAGAAAGAATGATGAATAGGTAGACCTTTGCCTGTTTATTGCGGATAAACTTTTCGTGCTGTACTTGTAGTCTTTTTTTTTGTACTATGACTTTCCTATTATTGGGTTCATCTATGAAAAAAGTTTATCTGTTGCCTAATGTAATTACAGCCTTTGGCTTAACATGCGGTCTTTTTGTAATATTTAAGATTAGCATGATAACTCGTGGTGAAGTCTCTGTGCAAGCCTTGACGGAAGCGGCGGCTATCCTTCTCTTAGCAGCTTTTGCTGACTTATTAGATGGGGCTGTTGCTCGCGCGATGAAAGCGCAAAGCGAATTTGGAGGGTTGTTTGATTCGTTGGCTGATGCCATTACTTTCGGAGTCTGTCCTTCAGTTATCATTCTTAAAAGCTTAGCGTTATCTCCTGGCACCGAGCTCTCCTTTTTCCTTACCACCGGAGCCATGATTTATACAGTATGCGGAGTTTTGCGTCTCGTGCGCTTCAGTGTTCACAACCGCCCAAGCCCTGCTCTTAATGTTGGCTTCACTTTAGAAGAGAAACCAAAGAACTTTACAGGCCTACCCATTCCCGCAGCGGCAGCAGCGGCAGTCTCAGGAAACCTCTTTTTAATATCCGAAGAATTCCATCATTTCATTTCCATAGAGGAAATAACCCGTGCATGGATTCTATTTTTTATGATGATTACTATCGGCTATTTTATGGTTAGCCGATGGAAATTTCCAAGTTTAAAAAATTTGCATATGCGTGTAGCTACTTTTCAAGTGGTGTTTTTTACTGTGGTGGCAGCTGTTTTCATTATTTATGGACTTTTGACCCATTTTTCTTTAGTTTTCTTTGCTTTATCTTGGATCTATTTGATCGTAGCCTGGGTATTATCGCTAGCAAGAATTATTGCAGGCAAAAAAGCTAAAGCTCTAGAGGATTACGAGCCGGAACCCGAAGAAGAGGAGGATGAAATCTAGTCTAATAAATTTTAGGTATAACTCGCTAAATTTATACTTTTTTTAGAAGAGATAAAGTTTATTTACTGGATTGGCAAAGACCTTTTTACTCACGATTCTTAGTTATATAAAGATATTCAAGCTGCCAGGCAGTGTAATAGGTTCTTTGATTGCGGTTAGCGCTCACATCTGTTTATCAATTAGCTTGTTTTTCATCATAACTTTGAGGATAGGAAAACTTTTTAAAAATTTTTTCTAATAACCGCTACTACCACGCCTTGAACCATGATATCATCTTCCCTTAAGATGACAGGGTGGTTGTGAAGACTACGACTGACTAAGCGGACATAAACATCTTCTAGAAAATATTTCTTTATAATGACATCATTTTGGTTTAAAAGAGCTAATACTGTTTCTCCTGCCTGAGCTTCTTGGCGTGCTTCTACCACTAAATAATCTCCATCAGCCAAAAGTTCTTCCACTAAGCTATCTCCTCTCACTTTAAGAATGTAGGTGGCTTCAGGCATGGTAATCAAAGAGCTAGGCACTTCAAAAGAAAGACTTTTAGGGAAAGTCTCAATAGGTTCTCCGGCAGAAATGTACCCAATGAAAGGTAAGGATAAGCTAGTGAAATCCTTTTTTGTTGGATAGTCATGAAGTAAAGAAAGTGAGCGCCTGCTCTTTTTTTTTGACTCCAGCAAGCCTTTGCTCTTTAAAATAGTAATGTATTTGTACACTGTGCCTAGAGAAGTAAAAGAGAAGTGCTGCATAATTTCTCGATAGCTGGGGGCATAGTGGTGCGTTTGAAGATAGGTTTTTATATAGCTCAATAATTCATACTGTTTCTTTGTCAAACTTTTCATCTGCTATCCGTTGCTCAAATATCAACCAATCAAAAAAGAGAGCTGTCCACCACATAAAAGCTGCTGCAAAAATAACATCAGTAAAAAAGTGTCCTCCCTGGGCCATACGGGTATAGCCTAGCAGAGCTCCTAAGATCACAGAAGTGAAAGTACCCCACCAATAAAGCCAACGCTGCCTTAGCCGCCGCCCTATAAGGGTAAGCGACAAGAAAACGAAACCCATCGAACAATGGCCACTGGGAAAAGATTTAGAAGGTTCAGGTTGATGGAAGAAATTAGGTTGGTAAAAAGGTCTAAAATGCTGGAGGCCACCAAATTCTTCAAGCTGCTTAGGACGAGGGCGACCCCAATGTCCCTTTAGCGATAAGTCTACAATAATGCCAGCTCCTACAATCATCGTTAAAAGGGGAATAAGGGCATAAGGCCGCCAACATTTCCAGAAGGGATGAAGGTAGGATAAAACCAAAAATAATAAAGCAAATAAAGTTAAGATCCAGCCTGGAACCATTCCATAAGAATAAAGAAAATTTAAAAAGCTATTAGATTGAAAATGGCCGTTAGCAAAAAAATAGCGTGCCACTGCCAAATCAATGGTAGAGCTAAAGGGGGTTAGCAAAAGAATAGAAATTAAGGGAATAAGCCATAAAGAGCGTGTAGGAGAGTGTAACATAAAATAATTTTTTATTGCTATTCTACCTAAATTTCTTACAATACATCAATCTCTTTTTATCTAAATAAAAATTTACTGAATATTGATTACTGCTTTTTTATCTGTTTACTCAATTCTTAAATGTTAAAAAATTCTAAAAAATTGAAATATTTAGAATAAATAGAATTCATGGAGATTAAAAAGATCGCAGTATACAAGGCTCTATTTTTAGCTAGCTATCAAAAGGGATAGCCTTAATTACAAGAGATTAGCCTTTTGAGGAAAAACTTTTTCATCTCCTATCTGATAAGCTTTGTACAAGCTCTCTTCAAAATCCCTTTAGGTATTAAAGTAAAATCATGAAAGTAATGTCTTGATAAATCTCATAGTTTGAAGCGCCATGCATTTTTTTATCAACAAAAGCTTTCTTTCTTGGTGAGCGCTTAAAAACTCCTGTGTCGTCATCTGATAGGTAATCCCTTAACCTATTCGGCCGCTAAAAAATAGCCATGATGACCACGTATACAAGGAAATTTTGGCAAGAAACTCATAGGAGTGCTAGAAGGGCAATAAGCTGAACTGCTTTGCCTTCTAGATAGCTTGCAGGCTGTTTTTTTTACTCTGATAATTACATGATTAGGTGAGCCTTTATAGATCCTTAGAAAAATGTATGTTTTTATTTAAGTAACAATAATGTTAACTATCTAGTATAAAATCCCTCTTTAAAGGCCGTCCAGATGTGATGACTGCTTGCCTAGCATCATAAGGCTAGGAGGGGAAGATAGAGTGAATGTAGGCCTTTACGTGTGTGTGATTGCCTCTTTGCTTAATCGATTTATTTGCCAATTTAAATTCGAGCAAGGGAACAGTTTTATCGCAATTTTTTCTTTTGAAGTGCTAGGATAGGGGCATTTCATTTAGTTTGAGGGGAGGTTAAGCCAATGGATTATCTGGTAGATGGGGTACTAGCGCTGGTAATAGGCGTCTTAGGGGTAAGTTTTATTTGGACGCTTTTAAAGTGTAAAGATAAACAGAGCGAAAAGGCTTTATGGATGGAAAAATGCCGAGTGCTAGAACAACAGGGGCGAGAATGGCGAGAGAGCTTAGAAAGCAAAGAAATACAGCTCCAAAATTATCGCGAAGAAAATAGCTTTCAAAGAAGTAGAATTGCTGAATTGGAAATGCAATTAACTCATCAAGCTCAGCAAATGCAAGAAAAGCTTGAACTTTTAGATCAAGCTCAGCAAAAATTTACTGATACCTTTAATGCTCTGTCAGCAGAGGCTCTAAAATCAAGTTCCCAGATGTTTTTGGATTTAGCTGCTGCTCGTTTTGAAAAATTGCAAGAGGGGGCTAAAGGAGATTTAAAAATGCGTGAGGCAGCGATTGACGAGCTTGTCAAACCCATCAAAGAGAAACTAGAGAAATTTGATAGCAAGATTGAAGATTTAGAAAAATCTCGTGTTTCAGCTTACGCTACTCTCACTGAGCAAGTAAAAAGCTTATATACTGCTAATGCACAGCTACAGCAAGAAACGGCAAATCTAGCAAAAGCATTACGTATGCCTCATGTGCGAGGGCGCTGGGGGGAAATTCAATTACGACGGGTCGTAGAAATGGCTGGAATGGTTGAAAAATGTGACTTTTTGCAGCAAGAAAGTTCTACCCACGATGAGCGTCGTCTAAGACCTGATCTTATCATTAATCTACCCAATAACAAGCAGATCGTAGTGGATGCAAAATCTCCTTTGCAAGCTTATTTAGAGGCTTTAGAGATGCCTAACGAAACGGATAAAATCATGAAGTTAAAAGAGCATGCTAAACAGGTCCGTACTCATATCAATCAGCTTTCTGCAAAAGCTTATTGGGACCAATTTCAGCCAGCACCTGAATTTGTGGTACTTTTTCTTCCGGGCGAAACATTTTTTAGTGCCGCTCTAGAGCACGATCCTTCTTTAATCGAACATGGAGTAGATCAGCAGGTTATTTTAGCTACCCCTACTACTTTGATAGCATTGCTGCGGGCCGTCGCTTATGGTTGGCGGCAAGAGCTGATTGCCGAAAATGCCCAGGCGATTAGCCAATTAGGCCGCCAGTTGTATGATCGTTTGCAAGTGATGAGCGAACATTTTGAAGATGTAAGAAAAGGCTTAAGTAGAGCTGTAGAAGCTTATAATAAGACCGTAGGTTCTTTTGAGGGTCGAGTGCTAGTGACGGCTAGGAAGTTTAAAGATCTGGGAGTGGGTGGACAGAATGAAATTGAGCTACTTGAAACTGTAGATTTAAAGACACGGAGGTCGACAAATCAGCCAACAAATATTGCGGAGCTTGAGGAGAATCCTTTACAAACGCGTTTATCTGTCAATGAGTAAAAAATGATAAACAGACGGATGTTTTTTCAATACCTTAGAAGTTTTATAGAAAAGAAAATTGGCCTCAAGTAATGAGGCGCCTTTCAGCGCCTTAATAAATAGGCTTTCTACTCTATCGAAAGAACAAAGTAGGCAGGATAGGCAAAGTCATTATTGTTTCGAGGAGAGGCTTTTAAGGTAATGTCTCGACCTAAATAGTTTTGCAGGTTTACTTGCGTGCTGTAAAGATAAGCCATAGGAATCTGGGTAGTTGGATTTAAAAGCACAAAGTCGCCTGGTTTGTTACGGACAGATCGATCATAAGGCTGGATGATGCCTTTTATTGTGCTGGCTTGCTGCTGCTGCTCATCATAATAAGCCGAGATAGGCTGATTATCATGCATTTCTGCCCATGTTTCATATAATTGATTTTCTACAGGCAGCCATGCACTCATTCTATCAGCACTATAGCTACTTGAAGCTACCGAGGAGCTACTAGGAAGTTCGGGTTGGTTAGCTTGTTCTAGCTCAGCAATTCTTTGCTCTTGTAAAGCCACTTTGCTAGAAAGTGCCTTGTTATGGATGGAAAGATTCTCTAGATAATAGATCTTTTTCTGTAAATAATTTTCTTGGATATTGGCCAATAATTCTCTTGCTCTACCTTGGATCTCTGGAAAGTCGGAATAATTGTTAATTATTTTATTAAGATCCTCATTAATTTTCTCGAGGTTAATCTGATTCCATGGCTTAAGGAATTCTTGCTGACTTTGAGTAAGTGTGCTTTCAAGTAGGCTAACACCTTCTTTTTGTTTATGATTTAAAGCGGCTTTTAAATCAGCATTGCCTATTTTTTCTATATATTCTTTAGCAATGTAAAAATGTGTAGAGGCAGGGGGGGGAATCTCTAGCCATTTATTATTAAGAGCGCTAATTTGGCCATCAACTTTGTCACCGGTTTGAAGTTGGGCAATAATAGGGGCATCTAGATGAGGCTCTAGGCGTACATTCACACGGTTTCCTTCAATTGTATTATCTAATACATAAGTGCGAAAAACATATCCTTTAAGGTCTTCAGGTGCTTTTAAAGCATAAAAATCATCCCTTTCTCCTACAACAATCCATAAATCTCCTTTATTGCTTTCACGTAAAATAGGTGCTTCTAAATTAGGTTGAAGGCGGATTCTTACCTTGTTTTTTAGAGTACGTCCTGTAAAAGCTGTAAAAGGTTGTGCGGTGGCAGAAGAATCTGGATTGAGATTTGATTGGAGGTAAGGGGAAGAAGAGGATGTTTTTTCTAAGTCGCTATGAACAGGCTGGCTGAGACATTGAGCAAAGAAGAAAGTTGCCAGCAAGTATGAGGCTGCTTGATTCATCAGTTAGCTCCTAAAAGTAATAGTTATAGATAAAAATTTTATGGACTAGATCAAAAATTGTCAAGGAAGTTAGGAGGTTTAGATAGGATTAATGCATCAGACAATGTTTTCTTTAAGGAGAAAGAAAAAATAGCGCGATGCATTAATTGAAGTGTTGGTGGGCAAAAGAAAAATGAGGGTTTAGCTAGGAAAAATAATAAGTTTTTAACTTTTAAGGACAGCTACTATATGCTCGCAGCTTGATTTTCCACAGGTGCATCCCACAGGATGGCCCAAATAGACTCTATAATTTTCTTGCGTATCTAGCTTGTTAATCACATTAAATAGCTTATCACCTGCTTGGGTCACATCCCATTGTTGGAAGACGAGTTCTTCCTCTTTAACTTCCTCTTCTTCTGAGCCCATTGCTGTCATTGCTTCTGGTTCCACGGCTACATTGATTGTGCGCACAATTTGGCAATGAAGACAATTACAGTCTAATTCTGCTTTAGGCAATACATTTAGCTCTTCTGGAGAAATGATTTTAGCGATAGCTGCAATTTTTTCTAAAATCTGTTTGGGAATATCAGGAGCATCGCGTTGGGCGGGATTATGAATCAAGGGATTGCCCATACCATCGATAGAACCAATTCCTAGCTTAAAAGGTACTTCGCCTTGGTCGGTATTCAACATAGCTTGAGATAAATTAGGGTCACTCTCCTCTTGAGGATCAATAAATTTTTCTAAATATTCAGCATGGGCACTAAAAATTTGCTCAATTACTTCTCCTTTAAGGTTAGGAATGTTAATTGATTCGCCGCCCATTAAAGTGATGACTAAAAAAGGGCCTTTCATTTGGAGCGATTTTACATGCCTCCAGCTAGTCGAAATATAAGGGGGGATGCTTAATATTTTATCATTAATTTTCATCCTGATACCTCACTTATTAAAAATAATGTAATAATCTTTAATTATACTCATACCATACGATAAAAGAAAATACAAGTCAAGTGTTTTTTAGCAGTCAAAGCTGTTAAGTGCTGAATTAATGTGTAATTTGCTGATAGAGAGCAAAATAGGTAAGAGATGAGCTCCTTAAAAGAAAAAGAATATATTAAAAAATATTAATTTTTTACTTTTTTCTTCCCATTCCTTATCTTAATATCTAAGAGACCTGCCTTACAGAAAAGTAAAATTTTCCTGTTTTTCTTTTTTGTTCAAGTCGAAAAGATAATTTGCTACTGATTTATCGCAACAAGGAGATCGAGTATGCTCTCGAAAACATTTGTTCTTGATACTAACGTTTTATTGCATGATCCCGAAGCGATCATCAAATTTCCTGGCCAAAATGTAATTATCCCCGTCACTGTGTTAGAAGAATTGGACAAAATGAAGCGTTTGCCAAGCGATTTAGGACGTAATTCACGTGCGGTTTTTCGCTATTTAAGTAATCTAAATACTATAGGTGCGGGAAACTTGCATGCCGGCGTTACTTTAGATAACCAGGCAGTGATACGCATCCAGGTCGAATTTAAAACCGATTATTCTTATAACTTTGCTCTTTCCAATAATGATAATAAAATTATTCTAGCTGCTTTCTTTCTAAAAGAGAAGGGAGAGAACGTTGTATTTGTTTCTAAAGATTTTGCTGCCCGTATTAAAGCCGAAGCCATTGGTTTAGAAACAGAAGATTATGAAAATTTAAAATATTGCTATGCGTCCATGTATAAGGGTTTACGGCGGATAGAAATGCCTAAACATGCTATTGATGTGTTTTACAAAGATGGAGCTATTCAGATAGATGCCGAAGATTTACAGCCTAACGAGTATTGTATTTTTTCTTCCCCCGAGCACTCATCAGGGGTTGGTAAGTATAATGCAAAGCGAGGGATAATCGAGCCCCTTATAAAAGCTAATAATCTTTGGGGAATTAAACCTCTTAACGTAGAGCAAAGATGTGCGATTGATGCCCTTTTGCGAGATGAAATTAAATTGGTTTCACTGATCGGGCAAGCAGGGACGGGAAAAACCCTTTTAGCATTGGCTTGCGGCTTACGTAAAGTATTTGATGAAGGAACTTATACGCGCATTCTTGTTAGCCGCCCTGTGATCCCCCTTGGGCGTGACATTGGGTATCTTCCAGGCACTAAGGAAGAGAAGCTATTAAATTGGATGCAACCTATCTATGATAATCTAGAATATCTCTGTGATTCTGTAGGAAGTGAGCCTAGCGAAACTTTGCGGTGGGTGATGGAAAGCAAAAAGATTGAAATGGAAGCGGTTACTTATATAAGGGGACGTTCTTTGCCAAAGATGTATATCATTATTGATGAAGCTCAAAACCTTACTCCCCATGAAGTGAAGACGATTGTTTCTCGTGCAGGAGAAAACACGAAGGTTATTTTAACAGGAGATCCTACACAAATTGACAATCCTTATTTAGATAAGGATTCTAATGGCCTTAGCTATGTGGTGGGACGCTTTAGCAATCAGCAAGTTTATGGGCATGTATTTATGGAGAAGACAGAACGCAGTGAATTGGCAGCCCTTGCAGCTGAAATTTTATAATCACTACGCGCAAATAAAAGTTTTCAAGCCCATTTGATCTGTTACCAAAAGCTCTCCTTTTTAAGTAAACAGCGAATAGAGCAGAAAAGACAAAAGCGGCAGGGGAAGAGCAATGTTTTCTCATCCTTAGATGAAAATCCTTTAATTCAAATAAAGAGGATAAAGGGTGATAAAGTTGATAGCTCCATACGCAAGTTTTTATTCTGAATCCTACAACCAGCAATTTTACAGAGCAATATGTTAAAAAAATGTTCCTCTTTAGCTGAAAAGCTCGAGCATTTATTGAACCAAACACATTCAGAAGAGTTATCGGTCCAGAAAATTATGGATCATTTGGCCGATCAAGGTTATGCTACCTTGTTAATTGTGTTGAGTCTTCCTTTTTGTAGTCCCATGCAAATTCCTGGGCTATCCACTCTTTTAGGATTGTTAATCCTTTTAATAGGTTTAAGAATAGCGTTTGGAGATAAAGTTTGGCTTCCTAAGAGATTATTGCAAAAAAAGATCCCCTTTTTGTTTGTAAAGAAGGTGATGTTCTATGTGCTTAAAATAGATACTAAGCTTGGCTTTTTGATTTCTACCCGGTGGATAGGGCTAGTAAAAAATCGTTATTTACATATCATCCACGGACTGACCATTGCTATTTTGGCTTTTTTTCTATCTTTACCCCTTCCCATTCCTTTGACCAACTTATTAGCAGCTTTACCCCTTCTAGCCTTTGGCCTAGCATTTTTAGAAGATGACGGCTTTTTCATCCTTATCGCCTATTTTTTCGCCTTTATTTGCCTGCTGAGCTTTGCTGCTATTATTTGGTTTGGAATAGATTGGCTGATTGTATGGAAGAAATATATTTTTTAGCGTGGGCTATTTAGAAAAAATTTTTTTAGGGACGCTTAGAAGAAAAGCAAGGCTTTAAAATTTCTCTATTCCCTTTAGCTTTTCAATCAGAATAGGCAAGTAATTAACGGATTGGAGGGGGGTACAAGAGGTATTCAGAACTTTTGATTAGCTAAAAGCTAATATTCACTTAATACGCTTTATAAAAACTTAGTCTGCATACCCAACCTTCTGAAAGATGTCCTTCTGCCTAACAACAGGGACTTTATAGAGTACGTGACTGCATAAAGAGGAGATTAAAAGCGTAACCTTATTTTTAGTGGAAAACTCATAATTCAACGCGAGTTATCGGATAAGAAAACACTCTAAGGCTGCTTCAATTATACCTAAACTGTAAGCCAGCTCATTAACTTTTGCTTCTCCATGCAAGTCAATTGAATGCAGGACTTACAGGGCTCGTAAGCATAGGTCACTATTCCGCTGATTAGATTGGCAAAAAAATTCCAAGGGCTGCGCTGTCGGTGATGTTCGATTTGACAAGAGTTTTTTCAATTTATTGTTAACGCTTTCAATGATGTCTCGCTTTCTTAATAAAATCTTATCTACCCAAGACATTAGCTTGTTTTTCATATTCCTTCTAAGCCTAGTTTCTAAGCCCTTGTCGTAAAGCTTGATAAACAATAGGGGGAGATGTATTCCTTGCCGGCAAACATTTTGCCAAAAATGTTTTTTAGACAGACTACAAACAGGGACTTGAGTCTTCACATTTCCTGGCGTTAACATAGTAAGCAAGAATTTTTCCTTTATCATTAATAATAAAATGTAGTTTGGATCCATAGAAGTACCTTGTAGAAGTTTTCCTCTTTATGCTGTTTTTTAAAAACTAGGAGGGGAGTGGATACGGTGCGTATGACATACTCTCAATAGAATAGAAGCGATAGGAAATGCCTATACACTCTCTTTAAGCAAGCTTGTGAATAAACAAAAAGTGGAACTAAGCATGTTTCCATTAAAGTGATGAACTTATGATAGAAAGGACAGGAGGAAAATATTTCTTCCGCGAGGGAATGACTTGTCGAATATATTAATCTTTAAACTTTGTATAGCTCTTGTATGAAACATGACGACAATAGTCACCGCTTCGCTTAGTAATAATTTTGGCCTTCTATTTCTTTTATTGCTTTTTCCAATGAGTGGTTTTTAAGTGGCCTTCAACCCATGTTGTGTGCCATTCAATCTCCGGTTGTTTACGAAACTTACCTTATCGCAAAAAATGGAGATTAATCGGCCTTGTTGCGTAAATGACCTAATAGTTGGTCTGTTTAAAAGCTTATCAAGTTAGTACCCATTGTCCTTTGGGCATTCCAAGCGCTGTCATCTTGTTCATTGCCAAAGATTTAGCATATAATTCTGCCCGCTGATAGTCTAGCTTCCTAGAGCGAAAATCTCCTCCAAAGTTTCTTTTAAAG